>CAYIKA010000006.1:8104-10847 GCA_964363905.1 uncultured Candidatus Saccharibacteria bacterium | reverse complement strand
CTCTGATATTTCAAATGCAGGGGTCGGATGGTATATGCCCGCGTTATTCACCAGAATGTCGAGGCGCCCAAACTCCTCCACAATCTTGGTAATGACCGCATCGACCTCCTCTTTGTTTGAGACGTCCATTGCGTAGCAGACCGCCCTGCCGCCCTTTGCGGTCACTTCTTCCACGACCATTGAGCATTCGTTCAAATCGATATCGGTAACGACGACGATCGCTCCTTGCTCTGCAAGCGCGAGTGCGTGTGCACGTCCCATGCCACGGCGTGCGCCGGTAACGAGCGCCACTTTTTCCTTTAGGTTAAACATGCAGAAAGTCTAGCACTGTCTTATGCGTACAATCCAGATTGGGTATTATTCAAATCCGAACAACCCGCGTGGGCGATACTGCAGTGCCTCGAGGATGTGGCCGGCTGCCACCTCGTCCTTGTCCTCTAGGTCCGCGATGGTGCGCGCAACGCGCATGACACGGTGATAACTGCGTGGCGACAGATCGAGACGGGTTGCGGCAGAAAGAAGGGTCTCGCTCGCTTCACTTGAGAAATTCCCCACCGTCTCAAGTTCCTTTGAGGAGAGGTGCGCGTTTACCTTGCCGCGCTTCCCGGCACGCGTCCGTGCCTTTACCACACGCTTGCGTACTTCTTCTGAGGTCTCACCCACTGATAGTGCAGCGAGCTCGGCGTGCGGTATGTGTGGCACCTCAATCCAAAGGTCGAGACGGTCTACGATAGGGCGTGAAATCTTGCGTGCCTGCTTGAGTGCGGCGCGCACCGCCACTTCCCTGTCTGCAGTGAGGGTATCCGCTGGGTTCATGGCAGCAACGATCATGCAGTCGGCCGGAAACGTAATAGACGCGCGTGCGCGCGAAACCGTTACCACTCTATCCTCAAGCGGCTGCCGCAGTGCCTCGAGGGTCCGGGTATCAAATTCGACGAACTCATCGAGGAAAAGTATGCCCTTGTGTGCGAGGGTGACCTCGCCAGCACGTGGATATGCACCACCACCCACAATCGCGGTGTGTGAAATCGTATGGTGCGGCGCCCTAAACGGCGGATAGTATACCGCCTCTCCTTCTTTGAGTGTCCCGGCAGTCGAGTGAATGGCCGTGACTTCGAGCATCTCATCATCCGAGAGTGGTGGAAGAATTCCTGGAAGCGCCCGCGCGAGGAGCGTCTTTCCGGTACCGGGCGGCCCGTGGAGCACCAGGTTGTGTCTACCAGCCGCCGCAATCTCGAGCGCACGCTTAGCACCCTCCTGCCCTTTCACATCAGCAAGATCTATCGTGAGCGGTGGCGGTGGGATTCCCGCTTCGCGCACCAGAGGCGTGAGCGGTTCTTCTCCAGTCAGATGTCGCACTAACTCTTTGAGGGTTGTTGGTGCACACACTTCCATGCCGCCTGCGAGGAGCGCCTCATGCGCATTCCCGGGCGGCACAAACACGCTTCGTATCCCCGCCTTCTTTGCGGCCACTACCTGCGGCAAAATACCGCGCACGGTGCGCAGGTTTCCTTGAAGCGAAAGCTCGCCCGCAAACAAGGTTGGCTCTTCAGGAAGCTCGATGTCCCCCACTGCCGCCAGGTAGCAGAGTGCGAGCGGTACGTCGTAGTGCGATCCTTCTTTCTTTAGGTCTGCGGGAGAAAGCGAAAGCACGATGCGTTTGTTCTCTGCTTTCGGTGATTTGAATCCGGAGTGGCGTATCGCCGCGGCGATGCGGTCGCGTGCTTCTTCGACTGCTTTGTCTGGCAGCCCCACGACCGAAAACGAATGAAGTCCGCGCGTGAGGTCCGTTTCGACGGTGACCAGTTCTGCGCCCGAACCCACTGGCTGTGCGGCACGAAGGGATGCGTACCCGCCGGTATCTTTGCGTTTCTTCTCACCCTGTTGCGCAACGGCGCTCATATAGCTGAACTGTATACCCGAGTGGAGAGAATCCTAGATGCGTGCTGGGGGTAAAGAAAATCCCCGAAGGCAGAGGCCTTCGGGGATTTTCTAATACTCACTCACTTATGCTTCCGGTGCGGGAGGAATGTCGAGTGGGAGTGTTGCCTCGCCTGGCTCAAACGAGCGATACGCGTGCGCCATCGCAAGCATGATAACAGGTGTCGTCACCAAAAGTCCGACGAAGAGGAATACGAATCCTACGATCGAGAGTCCGATTGCGGCAAGGCCGAGGAAGAACAAATTCCATCGGTGGCCCTTCGTCATACTCCAGCTCGCCTTAAGTGCTTCGATAGGACCGAGGTCCTTGTCGACGACCAGGTAAGGCGCAAACACGAAGCAGACCGAGAGGAATATGCCCGGCACGATGAGGAGGATGTACGCAGGGACGAGGATAATCATCGTCACGAGTGTTAGCAAAAGGTATTTCCAGAATCGTGTGGGTGCCCACAGGTCGCGCAGACTCACGCTTGCCGCATCCTTCTCTGCTTTAAGGGCGAAGGAAACAAGTCCCATGCCGACGAAGCTTGAGATGATCCAGTTTATGAGTGATGCCACTGATTCCATGGCGCCGTCATGAAATGGTGATTCGAGTATGGATTCAACTGCGAGCACCGCAAGCACGACGAGAAATGCACTGACAAATATCCAGGGGCGCTTCTTGAAGGTCTCCCATCCAAACGAAATGTGTTCTTTGACGAAAGTTTTAGCGTTCATAAAGGTTAGTCGTTTAGGTGTGTCTTGCAGGTGCTTGCTGCAGGATCAGCATCGAGGCGCTCAGGCTCGATGTCGCTCCCGTCTA
>CAYIKA010000006.1:0-8004 GCA_964363905.1 uncultured Candidatus Saccharibacteria bacterium | reverse complement strand
ACGACCGCATCTGCGAAATACGCGAGCATGACTGGCGGCGTGGCGGCAGAAACGGGCGTAGACGTCCCGAGATTAAGCTTTGACGCTTCAGGATTCACGGTAGGTGCGCTGTAGCTGGGATAGAGCGGCGCAAGATCGCGGCCGATAGTACTCTCCCAGGCGAGCATGCCGGCAAAGGTGCGCTCATAAGACGTAACGCGGAATATAAAGAAGGGACGACTCTCAACGCCGGCACTCACAATGCCCACGGTGCTCACCGGTGCGACGTTGCGCAGCAGAATGTCGGGCGCTGGTAGCTGGAGCGCGCGTATGAGGGCGCCACCCTGAAGCGGCGTCTCTATGGTTACTCCCTTAGGGGTGGTGGTCGATTCGGAAAGGTACGTAATAAGTACATTGCCGCCGACGAGTGGTTGGTCAGCTGCGTCCGCGAGCGCCTGCATAAGTTCAGTACCCGAGCCTGCGAGCTTCATGTGTTCGTCCGCAAACACGAGGGACGGTACGGAAAGCGCGGCGCCAGGAACTGCGCGCATGTTGAGTACGTACCAGGACGCGCCGCCCACGCCAAGCACACCCACGACGACCAGAAGCACACCTGAAATGATTGGCGCGAGGTCACGCTTCTTATTTTTTATGGGTGCTTTCTTTTTGGCGTCTGCTTCTGCAGCAAGCACGGAAAATGTGGACGCCTTCTTCTCATCAATACGATCAGCAAAATCGCTCGTATAGGTATGTATAGGCGATGGTCGTTCCTCTACCACTTTCTTCACTACGGGGAGCGGAGGTGGTGGAGGGGGTGGGGGCGTAAACACCGGCTTGGGTGGCTGCGGCGGAGGCGACGGAAGTTTAGGAAGTACGAATGGCGCAGGCTCAGGGCGCTCGATGGGGTGCTCACTTAATTTTGCACGCAGACGGTCCAAGACTTCGGAGCGCTCGTTATCTTGTGCGGGCTCTGGACGATACGCAGGAGCGGGCGGCGGCGGTTCTGGTTTCCTGTCCCATGCGGAGGGTGCAGGAGGAGGTGTTGGCTCGGGTGCTTTAGCTTTAGGGGGTACAGACTTAGTACCTGTGAGTACCGCAACATCCTTCGCGTAGGTGCGAATGAATTTTGTTTTGTCCTGCGGGTTGATATTACTCGTCTGATCGTTGGTATCGCTCATGCGCTATACAAAAGTATAACCGCTCTTCGCATGCGTTTGTGAAGTTCTCCAAGAAAAACCGACCTACATGTGTAGATCGGTTCCCCTTCTCTATTTAGTTCCTATATCTTTTGTTCACACACTACCGCGATGGCCGATGATGAACTTCTTTGGTTCTTCGCACATGTCGGTGAATGCGTGCGCTGCTTCTTTAAGTTTCTGTGATGACGATTTGCCGAAGGAAATAACTTCCACTTGGCAACCCTCATTCATATCAAGGTATTCAATGAGTGGTACGAAGTCACCGTCACCGGTTGCGAGGATAATCGTATCGAGTTTTGGGGCGAGCTTTACGGCGTCGATAGCGATACCGACGTCCCAGTCTGCTTTCTTGGCACCGTCAGAGAATATCTGCAGGCCTTTCACCTTGGTTTCAATACCTATTTTGGTGAGTGCTTCGAAGAAATTCTTCTCGTCGCCGCCCTCGGTTGAGATAACGTAGGCGATGGCGCGCACAAGGACGCGGTCCCCCACCGCTTCGGCAAGGACGTTAGCGAAATTTACGCGAGCTTTATAAAGATGTTTAGCGCTGTGGTAGAGGTTTTGCGTGTCTATGAAAACTCCTACTCGCTGCGCCGGATGTTTTATCACGGGCATAGCTGAAATGTATTAAAAATCTGTCTAAGGACGGTTCAGAGGAACCGTACTCGTTAATAGTAGCACCTGCATACGAGCACTTTCGCAAAGCGCACAAAGGCCAGAAACGAAGCAGGACCTCGCGTGAGGTCCTCGTTCGTTACTTTTTGAGGCCGAGCTTCTTGATGATTGTGCTGTAGCTTCGCTTGTTGTTCTTTTCGAGATAGCGAAGGTGGGAGCGACGATCAGCAACCATCTGAAGAAGACCGCGACGAGAATGGAAATCCTTCTTGTTCTTCTTAAGGTGGCTGGTAAGTTCCTCAATTTTGCGGCTAAGAACGGCAACCTGCACCGCGGCGGAGCCGGTATCGGTGTCATGCATTGCTGCGTCCTTAATTACGCCTGTCTTTACTCGTTTCGTAAGCATTGGCCATACCTTACCACACCTTGATTAAAAGCGCAAGTGTTTCCTAGTGGGCCCCATATTGTGCGCACTTCTGGTGCTACACTTAAACCTATATGGATGCTACTCAGATGAAGCGCGAGTTCCTCGAACATATCGAAATAGAGCGGGGCCGCGCCGTAAAAACCATTGAGAACTACGATCACTACCTCTCGCGGTTTTTCGAACAGATGCAGATTAAGCAGATCAGTGACATCAATGAGATTAGTGTGCGCGAGTTTCGCCTGTGGCTCAATCGTCAGCCAGGCACTGCCGGCTCTCTGAAGCGCAAAACGCAGAACTATTACCTCATTGCACTGCGGGCGTTCCTCAAGTTCCTCCGAAAGCGCGGTATCGAGGGTCTCGCTCCCGAATACATAGAGCTCGCGAAAGTGCCGGAGCGCCACATCGATCTCATCACTGCAGCCGAGCTCAAGCGTCTTATGGACGCGCCTCAGGAAGCCCTCATGAAGGAGAAGAAGGAGGAAAAGAAGTCCAAATATCTGCGCGATGCGGCCATTCTCGAGCTCCTTTTCTCCACCGGACTCCGTGTTTCCGAGCTTTGCGCGCTCGATACTGACCTCGATCTTACCCGTGACGAAGTATCGGTGCGCGGAAAGGGCGACAAAGTGCGTGTCGTATTTCTTTCCGATGCGAGCAAACTAGCTGTTCGACAGTACCTGAAGGTTCGCAAGGACATGAATCCTGCCCTCTTCGTCGATGGACATCCAGAAAAGCTCCACCGCATTACTCCACGGGACATTCAGCGGCATATAAAAACATATGCAGCGCACGCGGGCATAACCAGCAAGGTAACGCCCCATACTATGCGCCATGTGTTCGCAACCGATCTTCTAAGCAATGGCGCGGATATTCGTTCCGTGCAGCAGTTACTGGGTCACGCGAGCATTACCACCACGCAAATTTACACACACGTTACCGACGCGCATCTGCGCGAAGTGCACAAGCAGTTCCATTCCAAGAATCGTTAACTCCCCTCCCCTTTTGTACTCATAGTCATAACGCAGTCCGCGCTTCTGGTTTACAATCCAGGTATGCGCATCATGTCGTGGAATGTGAATGGCATTCGAGCAGTCCATCGCAAGGGGCTGTTTGAACCATTCATAAAGAAATACAAGCCAGACATTCTGCTTCTGCAGGAGACCAAGGCTGAGCAAGAGCAGTCCCCTATCGAGCTCCCGGATTACGAGGAATATTGGAATTCAGCCAAGAACAAGAAGGGGTATAGCGGCACGGCAATTTTCACCAAAATGACGCCAAACGACGTGCTTTTTGGCATGCCGGACGATATAGCAAAGAAGTATGGGCTTGCGGACGACGGGTATGGTGACCCAAACGAAGAAGGTCGCATTGTGGCGGCTGATATGCATGATTTTTATGTAGTGTCGGTCTATACCCCAAACGCCAAGGACGATCTCTCTCGCCTGGCACTCCGTCACAAGCACTGGGACCCTGCTTTTTTGGCATACATGAAGCGTCTCGAAGAGGAGAAACCTGTTATTTTTGGCGGCGATTTGAACGTTGCCCATACCCCACTCGACCTTGCGCGCCCCAAGGAAAACGAAGGAAAGAAAGGCTTTACGGCAGAAGAACGCGAAGGAATCGACCAAATGGTAGATGCGGGGTTTGTGGATACGCTCCGCGTGTTTAAGCAGGATGAAGGCCTCTACACCTGGTGGAGTCCCTGGGGTGGTGCACGCGATCGTAACGTAGGATGGCGTATTGACTATGTATTTGCGTCAAAGTCATTCTCAAAGCACATCAAGGAAGCGGATATTCATCCGGATGTACTTGGGTCTGACCACTGCCCTGTTTCGATTGTCCTATAGGACACCGTAAAGGACATTATCCCCATACCTGTCCTTTACAGCATACGGGCGCCCAACTACTATTACCTATGGACGTGGTGCGCCGGGCTTCTTTCCAAGAATCGCGTCGCAGCACGTAGTGCGTATAGATTGCTCTTTCTCGCTCTTTCACATCAAGCGCAAGTAATATGGGACGAAGAGACTATCCAACGGTTTCGGAGCGTATCTCCTGATAAATATGGGTTCAGATCTCAGGAAGTTCCACGTGAAAACGCACATGCATTAAAGCCACCCGCTTTCTCCAGGTAGACCACCACATAGCCCCAAGCTCCTTTCCGGTCTTCCTAACTAGGGTGGCTTTATCATTTTCATACCTCTTTCACGTGAAAGCATCTAAATGCTAAGCAAAATAGCGCCCTTACGGCGCTTTTTGCGTATGTTTTCACGTGGAACAGGCCTATTTTAGGACGAAAACCCTTATTTTAAGCCACGTGATGCTTTTCCATAATCTCCTGGATCTCCCGCTCTTCTTCCTGCTCCTGGCGCTTCTTCCCTGCGTCCCCGCGCTCCTTGAGGTCTGCGTCGGACAGCTTTAGAAGCTCGGTAGTCTGAGCATCCAGATACTCCTCCGTATTCTTTTTTGGATCTTCTAGGACGTCCTCTAGGAGTGCGTGGAGTACATAGCCGATGCGCGGTCCGGGCGCAATCTTGAATACCTCCATGATGCGGGTGCCGTCGGTCTTGAGCATGCCAACGGAGATAGGGTCACGGAGTGCTTCCTCGACCATGGCTTTGTACTTACGGAAGCGGAATGGCTGCTCCTTGGGTCTGCCGGTCCCTATGCGATCGCAAATACGTAAGTTCAATAGATCCCATATGTTCTCTTCGCCAACGTTCCTGATCATGCGGCGTACGGCCGAAAGGGTAATCTGCTCAGGATCAGAGAAAAACATGTGCCAACGCACCAATTTGCTCACTTTATCAATTGTTTCCCGTGAAAACCGGAGGTCTTCGAGGGCCTTGCGGGTAACGCGAGCGCCCACTACTTCATGGCCATGGAAGGTCCAATCCTTCTTTTCGTCGGACCAACGCCGAGTCTCAGGTTTAGAAACATCATGGAAAAGGGCAGCGAGACGAATATCAAAATCCCATTCCTTGTCCGCTGCGTGCTGGAGCGCGCGCATGAGGTGACCAAAGACGTCATAGCTATGAGCCTGGTTCTGTTCGACCCCGATACCATGAGTAAGGTCAGGTGCCATATAGGTAAGAATCCCCAGCTGCTGGGCAAGTACGAGAGCCTGCATGGGCTGGCTAGAAGCCAGTATTCTGACCAATTCGTCTCGTATTCTTTCACGTGAAATGGCCTGTAGATTAGAGCCCTTAGCGGCAATGGCGGCTGCGGTGTCAGCATCGAGTGCAAATTCAAGCTCTGCAACCAGACGCACGGCACGCATGAGGCGCAGTGCGTCCTCCTCAAACCGCTCTTCAGGAACGCCTACGGTACGCAGTACTTTGGCCTCGATGTCCTTTTGTCCTTTATAGGGATCAATTATTTGTCCTTTAGAATCATCGAGCGCAATGGCGTTGACGGTAAAGTCGCGACGCGCGAGGTCTTCTTCAAGACTGTCCCCGAAAGCGACCGCATCAGGACGACGCTTATCGGTATATGCAGACTCCGTGCGGTAAGGAGTAACTTCGACGATTGCGAGCGTGGGATCTTCTGACTCCGTCTTCACGCCAACCGTGCCAAAGTCGTTTTCGTAGAAGGATTCGGGGAAGACTCTCTGGATATCCTCAGGCTTTGCGTTGGTGGTGACGTCCCAATCCTTAGGCCTGCGGCCAAGCATGAGGTCGCGCACGCAACCGCCCACTAGATAGGCTTCGAAACCTTCTTTGCGAAGTCCGTCAGTGACCGCCTTCACCTCGAGGGGAATAGGGAAGTGCATTGAGAAAATACTAGTATGTGAGTGGCCATTCTCCTAGCTCTCACGTAGTATTCGTAAAGGCTCCTGTGGTGAAATGGAAATCACAACGGTCTGCGAAACCACCGTCCCAGGTTCGAGTCCTGGCGGGAGCACTGAGAGAACAATAGTGAGCGAAGTGCTCCCGAGCACGCCTGGGAGGTGTGCGGCCAGGACTCGAAGATGTTGCGAGCATTCGCCGGAAGGCGAATCCGCAACGTGTACTGATCCTGTAAGGATCGAGAGCGTAATCGCGTTCCTGGCGGGAGCACATCTGAATACAAAAGAGGCCGCATACGCGGCCTCTTTTGTATTCACTCTTTCGGTGCGGATAGGGAGAATCGAACTCCCGACTCGTCCTTGGCAAGGACGCGTTTTACCACTAAACCATATCCGCTTCGGGAGGCATCATAGCATACTGCCCGTTCTTTTTTCTACTGTTTTGCAGAAAATCGGCTTAAGACACTCTGTGCAAAACAGGGGATAAGTAGGGGGACACTGGGGATAAAAGACATGGGACATTGGGGGTAAAATCGTCTTCGTCTGTAAAAAAACGAATGAATACGCCGTTCTTCTTATGAACGTCTCTTCACGTTCTATAATCCACACTATGGACATCAGCACGTTATCCACCAAGGAAGTAGGGAACCTGGGCGAGAAACTCGTAGCGGATTATTTGAAGCATGAAGGGTACCGCATCGTTGCCAAAAACGTGGTGCGTAAGACCGGGGAGATAGATGTGATTGCTCAAAAGGGGAACGTTCTACACTTCGTCGAGGTGAAGACGATCGTGTGTCGTGAGTTTCCCAAAGAGGGAAGTGCGGCTGATGAGTATGACCCCTCAGCCAACCTGCATGCGCACAAAATCCAAAAAGTGGCGCGCACCAGCGAGTGGTATGTCATGGATACCGACTGGGAAGGGGATTGGCAGGTGGACGGGGCGTTGGTGTGGCTACGGGCGCGAGACGGTGCCTCTACCATAGAGCACCTCCCGCAGATTCTCTAAATCTGCTAGGATGCACTTTACGGGCGGGTGTAGTACGCTCGTGAGGAATTAAATATTGTGTCGGGGTGTCGTATACCGGTAGTACGACTGCTTTGGGAGCAGTTAGACGGAGTTCAATTCTCCGCACCCCGACAGAGTATTTAATCAGGTCTGTGAGCCTTTATAGACCGATAGAGCCACGCAGGAACGAGCCTTCAGTAGCAACATCGTCAATGAACACGGCGATCATGTCGCTCGGGGTGCTGTATTTGAAATAAGAATCAAAATCTTCGCCTGAGTCAGCCGTAAAACTTTTTCGTATGTGGCTTACGGTAACGGCGCGCAGGTCGCGCATGAGTAGGGGGCCGGTCTGTGAGCTCGTCGTCACAATGCCGACCAACTCACCCTTTTCGTTTGCGACCCCTGCGCCTGACGATCCTTCCTGCGCAGCTGCGCTTCCGCCAAGAGACAGAAGATCTGCACTACTACCGCGGGTGAAGTTGTACCGGCTCGCGACGCTTCCAAATACGAGCGTAGGGTAGAGATTATTCCTAACGTCTTCAGCGGTTAGCGACTGCGCAGCGTAGGACGCTATGGCGATACCGTCACCGGTCTTTACGTCATTCTTTGCAAGAGCCATCGCCGGGAATGAGGTAGGGAGGGTAAAAGGCGTGGCGCTTTCTGTGATTACGAGGACGGCAAAGTCATGCTCGCCGGTGCCGCGCGGCATAGTGGCAGTTAGCGTGTACGGGTTTGCTGCGAGCCACTGGCTCGAGAGATACGCCAATTTCGCCTTGTAGGCGCTCTGTGCGGGGCTTCCGGTGCGTACCGTGCAGGAAATACTGCCCTTGGGGAACGAGCTCTCAAGCAGGTAATACTGCGCGATGTGGCTATTGGTAAGAATGAGTCCGCGCGAATCAAAAATTACGCCGCTTCCGGACATGGAGCGGATGCCTTGCACCTTTGAAACGCACATAATGTTTACTGATGCGTTTTTGAGTGAGGTGAGTGCAAG
>CAYIKA010000005.1:6962-22626 GCA_964363905.1 uncultured Candidatus Saccharibacteria bacterium | reverse complement strand
AGAGTTTTGAGTTTTACGTGTCCGGAAGCGGCTTCGGTTGCGCCGTAGGCTATGAAGTAGGGAATGCCGCGCTTCACCGCCTCTTTTACCTGGTCACCAAGTGCACGCGAGGTCACGTTTACCATAGTGCGTACGCCTTGATCGCGCAGCGACTGCGCAAACGCGTGTGCTTCACCAAGGTCGTCCTCCGTAGGGGTACCTACATACACCTGTGGCGCGCTCGAAACTTTTGGGAGGAGATTGTGCGTGCGCAGGAAGTCAGCGAGCGTCACGTCACCAATGGCGAATCCAATTGCCGGAATAGGGTCACCGCCAAAAAGTGCAACCAGGCCATCGTAGCCGCCGCCGCCCATGAGGGCGCGGGTGTTTTCTGGACTCGTATCAAATACCTCAAACACAATACCGGTGTAGTAAAGGAAGCCGCGCACCACTGTCGCATCGAATACCACATTGCCCATGCCGCGTGCGCGGAAGGCTTCGATGAGCGCAAGAAGCGCATCAAGTTGTTCCTCTACCTTTGGGTCAGATTGGTCTTCTATGACTTCGAGCGGATCGCGGCCGTTTTTACGAAATGGTGCACGTGCTTCCTCGAACGCATCCTCTTTCATTTTGTTCTTGCGGTCGAGAAGCGCGAGGTAGCTCGCGGTTTCTTCTTCGGTTAGACCTGCGGCGGAAGCCGCCGCGTTTAGAAGCGGCCGGGAGTTTACATGGATAGTGAAGTCATCATTTCTTGCACCGAACGATCGCAGGATTTCGTAGGCCATGACCACGGCCTCGCCCTCAGCCTTAGGGCCCTCTATGCCGATGATGTCGACGTCGATTTGGTAGAACTCGCGCAGGCGACCTTTCTGGGGTCGCTCATACCGGAAACGGTTGCCGATAGAGAACCAGCGAAGCGGGAATACGAGTTCGCGACGCTTGTGTGCCACCATGCGCGCGAGTGTTGGGGTCATCTCAGGACGCAGTGTCACGCGCCTATCGCCGCGGTCGGTAAACGTATAGGTCTGATCGTTCACTATTTCCTCGGAGGTTTTGGACTCATAGAGCTCGGCGCGCTCAAGCGGTGAGGCATTGTATTCCTCAAACCCGTACTCCTGGAGGGTTTTGCGGACAACATCAAACATGCCCTGCAAAAGAGCCCAGTCTGCAGGGTAAAAGTCGCGTACGCCTTTGTAGCTATCGGTTGAAAGCGCCTCCTTCTCGCTCATTAAGATGAGTGTAACAGACCGAGCGCGTCTTTTTAAACGCTTGCTGCAGGAGTGCCATCGGCATGCAATTCCGCAATCTCTTTCATGATGAGGTCGCGAATGCCGGTGGGGTCAGGAATGCCCGACATGAAGAAGGTGGGAGCGGCTTCGCCCGCCGTCTCGGCGCGCACCGTACCGTAATGAAAGAGCGTGGCAAAGAACCCATCGACGGTGGTGGTGACATCCTGCACCTTTACGAGAAGAAAGCTCGACACCTGGCGGTCAAAAAACCCCCACTGGTTAATGCTCACGATGCGGCGATTGGTGATGATCCACATATTGAGGAAGTACTGCGTGAAGGTATTGAACGCAAGTATCCACAGTGAAAGCCACCAGAGGCCGAAGAATACGCGAACCCAGGGGTTTGCAAACGATAGGAGCGCGAAGAGTGCTGTGGCGTTCGGGTTTGTGGCGGACATCAAGGACGCAAGGAGGCCGGGCAGGTAGATCGGAAGCCAGGCGGCAAGCGCAAAGGGAAGAAGCTGACCGACAAACACGAGCCAGTGTTTTCTGACTGAGCGGATGATCTTTTCTCCTGCCTCTAGTTCAAACTCTTCCATAGACTATGAACTAAACCCGCTGAGGGCGAATAGCGCGAGTGCGAGCGACACGACCACATGCACCACGAGCGCCGGAATGGCGACCGACGACTGGTGACCATAGCGTAGCCAGTGGTACGCCGCAATGATGGTGTATACACCCCAAAGCACAAAGAGCAGCCACACCACGACCGAGAGAATTTTCATTGCATCGAGGGTGCCGAAATTCGGACCGAGTATGAGGGTGGGACCTGAAGTTGCGTTCATGAGTTAGGAATAGTATCCCACAACGACTCGCGGCCTCCCATATTGGTCGGTGCGTATAAGGGTAGTAGAAGCGCCGCCCTCGCGTACGAGTTCACGTGCAGACTCAATGTGCTCGCTATCGCATTCCATCCACAGTTCGCCCTTTGGGTTGAGATGATTTTTGGCATCTTTCGCGATCTTTCGTATGAGGTCGAGTCCATCAGTACCTCCATAGAGAGCTACGCTCGGCTCATAGTCCGTTACTGACGATTCAAGATCGCGCCCAGAGGGTATGTAGGGCGGGTTAGTGGCGATAACGTCGAATCGTTCTTCAAAAAATGGCGTGAACAAGTCGCCACGACGCACGTCTGCGCGTGCAGCGTCCAGATGATTGCGCGCAATGTTTTCGGTAATCGTATCGATATGCGCGGGCTCGATTTCTCCGAACGACACTCGCGCGCGAGAAAATCGCGCAAGAAGCGCGAGGCCAACGGCGCCTGAGCCAGCGCAGAGGTCGAGTACACGGAATGGTTTGTCTTTAAATCGCTTCTCGAGGTCTTGTATCAGCTCACCGGCCCACCACTCCGTCTCGGGGCGGGGGATAAGGGGACGGCTTCCAAGGTCAATTTTGAGGCCAAGGAAAGGCATCCACCCTATGACGTAGGCAAGCGGCTCTCCTGCGCGCAGGCGTGCCAGATCCTCCTCGAGCCCGCCCGCCCGCGCAGCATCTAGGCTGCCGTATTTGTCCCGGACCAGCGCACGCACATCCTCGGCGGGAGGTATTGACATATCATCCATAAGGTGTATAATTAATATATGACTAACGAAGCCACAAAAACCAATCCGGCCAAGCTTCCGCCTGCGCGTGTGCGCGAGTGTCTCTCCCGCGACGTCCATGTCATCTTATCTGGCTGCATCCACCAGTTCAAAGAGGATGGTGAGGAAGACGACACCTGTTTCAATGTAGATGCGGTTATCGAGGGTCGCCGCACGATCTCCCGTAGTCGCTACGCCGAGCAGGTCGCACCCGTGTCCTGGTCCAAGGGAAATCCAAATGCAGGGTCTGCGAATCCCTACGCCCGCGCATCAAAGGGAAATTTCATTCCTTCAGCGCATTTCTCTGCCGCATAACCTCGAGCACGAGTAGCCCCTCGTAGCACTACATACGTTTGAAGCCATATCCCCAACTTTGCTCGATCGAGCAAAGTTGGGGATATGTGCTATGTCGCGCGTACCAGCTTGGGCTACGGCAGGTTACGCAATCAGAGTAGATTGCCACGCGAGTTATGCTACCATTTCGGCATATGAAAACCCTTTGGAACCTGGTGTTCTCCCTTTTCTTTCTACTACTCCTGACTGCTGGTATCGGCTATCTCGCCCTTACGGGCGCGCTCAACCGTCAGCTCCTGACGGGCGACGTGGTGCTGATGGCGCTCGCGATATGGCGCTTGGTGCGACTCTTTACGTACGACGCTATCACGGAATTCGTGCGTGACTGGTTCCGTGGACGACCCTCCGGCACGTTCCTCGGCACACTCGACACGCTCATGAATTGCCCCTGGTGCATCGGACTCTGGTTTTCGTTTATGGTGGTCTTTGCCTACTTCGCGACTCCGTATGCGTGGCCAGTTATTCTCATCCTCGCGCTTGCCGCCATCGGGTCCTTCCTCCAGATCCTCTCCAACCTCATTGGCTGGTCTGCAGAATTGAAGAAGCTCGAAGCAAAATCGCTCGGAAGCAAGTAAGCGTGTCATACGCAAAAGGCCCAGGGACTAGTTGTCCCTGGGCCTTTTTGCAAAGGGGAGATTTAGTAACCTCCTCCGTAGCCACCGCGATCGCCGCCGCCGAAGCCACCTCCACGGTTTCCACCGCCGAAGCCACCACGACCGCCGCCGCCTTGACCACCCTCGCGAGGAGGACGATCACCCTGTGGGCGGGCCATAGAAACGGAGAGCATGCGCCCGTCCATTTCCTTGCCATCCCAACGGTCGATAGCAGCCTGGGCCTGAGCCTCGTCTGTCATCTCGACGAAACCGAATCCGCGTGAGCGGCCGGTCATGCGATCACTGATAATACTAACGGAAGTCACCGTACCAGCTTCCTCGAAAGCGGTGCGGAGCTCATCCTCGGTCGTGCGGTAAGGAATACCGCCGACATAGAGCTTGTTTGATGCCATGTGGCTGAAAAGGATACGTATAACCTCGCCGATACTGAACACTTGGTGGGGTCGTAACCCTGCGAAGCTTCGCTCACCTGCGAGTTAATCCCACTATGCTACGAACTTCATAAATAAGCAAGGTTTGCAACGGGGCACTGTGGATAGTGCCTAGGTGTCCTTTTCTTCTGGCTTTTTGGCGGGGAAGCAACTAATACCACGTGCCTCCAGCTCGCGAATGGAGCGATTACGATGGATGAGCTCATCGTTGCGTACCGACTCAAAGAATTCGTACTCGCTCATTACGTGACGCCCATAAAACGAAAGGAAGTCGTAGTCAGCAGGCTCTGTTTTCAGCTCATGGCCATACAGCAGTAAGAACTCGGAATATTGCTCATACGCATGGGACTCAAAGAGATAATTGAGTTCAAGGGCGGAGCGACGCGACACTATATAAAGGACGAAAATGGTCCAGAAATAAAAGAAGGCAAAGAGAAGCGGAATGAGGGTGTGGCGGAAAAATCCGGTGCATTTGCGACGGCGTGTAATTTGGGTGATGACCACCACGTGCATGGTTTCGTTGTCCTGCGCCATGCGGCTAAAGGTACTCGTCTTTGCAAGCTCAATAGCACGGGCCTCATTTCCGTAGAGCGCGGTCAGGAGTGTGTAGGTGGCGACTTCCCAGGACTGGTAGGGAATGCGCGCGATCACTTCGATTGCTTTGAATTTTCCATAGGAGGGCTTGGGGCCGTACACGAGGTCGCCCGAGAGCACGAGAAGGGTGCCCAAGAAGCGGGCGATCCATCCCGGACGATAATTATCGTAGGAGGATGCGTAGGCACTGCGGAGTGCGGGATCATTGAGTTGTTTTACGAGCGCCTCGTGCTCGCTAAAATCATCATTCATGTAGTACGTACTTTACCATGGCATAACGCGTGCAACTTGATTTATATACAAAAACTTGTACACTCCGGCTAGATATTCGTTCCAATTAATTGCCTGAGGAGGGCAGGGCTATGAGCGACGAACAGGGACCTACCCACCCCTCGCCTGGAGAAGGCGGGAGTGGAGATGGTTCACACATCGAAGACAGAACGACAGATCCGCTTCGTTCGCGTTTTAAGTGGGAGCGCATCTACGTCGACAAAAAGGGTGAGCCGGCTAATCTCTTTGATCCAAATGCGGGGAAAGGGTCGTGGGAAATGCCCACCATCTCGCCTCGTGTTGGGGTGATTGCGGTGGTCAGCCTCCTTGTTTTGTTCGGGGGCCTTGGCTTGTTACAGAGCCTGGGTCACAGAACGCAGGATCCTAAACCGGTGCGTGTTGCGCTCCGAGAAAGCATGGAAGCACCTAAGCCCATCCGAGTGGCGAAGGTCGAAAAGCCGAAGCCCAAGAAGGAGCAACAGGCGCGGGTGACCGCGAAGCATGGGTCATGGCTCAGCGACCTTTTCAAGTCTGGGAAGCCGTTGGCAGCATCTGCTCCTGCGGCGACCGACTTCGGGACCTATGCTGCAGCGCGTGCAGCTGAACCGGCTACTTCTGTGGTGTGGACCGGTCAAGTGATCGCCAAAGAAGGTGAAACATTCACCTCGATTGGTCGTAACTATGGCGTCAGTTTGCGCGCGATGGCTGTCGCAAACTACTACCCACGCCTTCAACAGCTTGGGAGTACTTGTGGCGGGAGTAAGACTTACTACGGTATCTTCTGTAACAACAAGTACGAACTGTATTGGCTGAACTCGATGAAAAAGGATAGCATCGTCCTCATTCCTCGCCGGCTCCTTTTCATCAATGATCGGAGAGCAAATATTGGACCGTACCCTCTGAACGTGGTGGTGGATATGCGCTCCGAACAAGCGGCACGCGTGGCTGCCACCTACATCTGGGCTTTTGACGAAGACCTGAAGTCGACGGCAATCTGGCTCCTTGATACGGATCGCGAGGTCACATTCAAGAAGATGGGCAAAGGTTTACGCATCCGGAACTACAATCCAAATGCGCTCGACGAAAATATCGAGGCTGCGGCAGACCTGATGGACGCTATGAACATTGCGGGTGGCTCGAACGGGTACCCGGTTACGCTCCTGATCACCGATCACGACATTCCGGAGGGTGCACACGGCACCGATGCGCTTCGGAAAGATCACAAGCTCTATGTGCACTGCACGACGCATTGCCCTCATCTGAAGTCCATTGCGACCAAAGACGGGTACTTCGAAGGCAGTTGAACGCACGACTTAAAAAACGGCATCCGCAAGGATGCCGTTTCTTTTTATATCTTCTTGAGCATCGAGCGCTCAATCATCGCAAAGGTGCCGCCTACTTTCTTGCCCGGATTGAATAGCTTCTGCGGATCAAAAATTTCCTTTGTCTTACGGAAGAGTGCGACCATCGGTTCGCCAAAGAGCATGGGTAGGTACGGCGTGCGGATGATGCCGTCGTTGTGCTCACCGGTGGTCGTGCCCCCAAACGAAATCACCAGCTCATATATCTTTGGCGCAAGCTCCACGATTACCTTGCGCACTTCAGGTTTACTAAGGTCCATGAGGGGGATGATATGGAAGTTGCCGTTTCCAATGTGTCCCGCAATCGTGTAAATAAAGCGATCGCTATATTCGTCTAAAAGTTTGTTCAACTTCGGGAGGAACTCAGGGTAGGTATCAACCGGCACGACAAAGTCATCGATAAATGGCGACGCGTAGAGTCCGTGCGAATTCTTGCGCAGGAGTGCGAACGATTCGCGACGCACAATCCAATATTTCTCGGCTGACTTCTCGTTTTTCTTGATACTGGTTTCGAGTTTCAAATGACTTATGGCTGCCTGCGCTTCCTCTGCTTTTTTGAGTGCTTCCTCGTGAGTGTCTTCAGAAAACTCCGCCATAAGGATGAGCTTCGGAATGCCACCGCGCGCTGCCATACCTACTTCAGGCAGAAACGAGAATCCAAGACGCATAGCTCGTCCGAGACCCATTTGCGAAAGCATCTGCGGCAAGAACTTAATCGCAAGCTTAAAGGTCTGATCATCGTAGCTCTCGAATGATTCAGGGTTGAAGGGAAGTACCTTGTGTACGATTTCAGGTAAATGATCGATGTCGCGCAGGAACACCACAAGCATGGCGCGATGACCCTGATCTTTTACGAGGCGGAGCTTCATGCGGGTTGTGAGTGCGAGTGTGCCCTGCGCACCCGTAATGAGTTTGGCGAGGTTAAAAATGCCACGCTCTGCATCAAACACATCCCAGAGCGCATAGCCCGCTGAGTTCTTTGAAACTTTCGGCTTCGCGTTCGCAATCATCTCGCGATTATCCATAATGAGCGCGCTCATCTCGCGGTAGATAGTGCCCTCAAGACCGGGTAGTTGTTTCTTCTCCTCAAGTTCTGCGGGGCCGAGCGGACCAAACGTCGTGACGGTGCCGTCAGCGAGTACGACTTCAAGTTCCTCGACGTAGTCGTGGGTTTTTCCGTATTCGAGCGTTCGTTCGCCGCCTGAGTCGTTGTTTACGATGCCGCCGAGCGCCGCCAGTTCGCGGGACGCGGGATAGGAAGGAAGCAGCTGGTTGTACGCCTTGCGCGTCTCACGTTCAAAATCGCGGTAGTAGACACCTGGTTCTGCGATGGCGTACCCGTCGGCCACCTCAATCACGTGATTCATGTATTTGGTAAACACCGCGACCACCGAATCAGTGAGCGGTCCGCCTGACATGTCGGTACCTGCGGAGCGCGCCGTCACGGTCGCGAGTGAGCCCGCCGTCCTTGCTTCGGCAACTGTTGCGACGAGTTCCGATACATCCTTCGTGTCTTTGGGATACACGACGAGCTCCGGCATTATCTGGAATACACTCGTGTCGCGACTCATCTGCGTGAGCGTTGCCGCGTCGTCTACGACGTCGCCCCTGATGCGTGCGGCGATGGCTTCTTTAAGGGTGGGTACGTCAGGCATAGAGAAAAATTATGTGGCGCGTGCGCGAAGGCGTAGTGAGGAGTAGTACGCGGCTGCGACAAACGCGAGACCGACGCCGCCAGTGATTATTTCAGGCACCTCAAGCAGGAGTCCGGCAAACATCGAGACTGCAAGACCAAATATTGCCCAGTGCGCGCCGTGCTCGAGGTAGACGAGTGTGTCGAGCGTTTTCTTCTCGACAAAGTAAATGGTGAGCGATCGCACGAAGTAGGCACCAATACCAAGACCAACTACGATGACCGGAATAGCGGTCGTCAGTGCAAACGCACCCACGACGCTATCAAGGGAAAACGCAGAGTCGAGCACGTTCAAATAGAGGAAGAGTGAAAGTCCTGCAGCACCTGCCTTGCTCACGCCTTCAGAAAAACTCGAGGCGAGTCCCTGCATGGCGATGAACAACACAATGCCGATGACGCCCGAAGCCAGCACCACACCCTGCTCGTCTGGGACCAGGTAGGAGAACCCAACCAGAGTTATGAGCGCGAGACCAATTTCAATTGCTTCAATACGGCCCCAGCGAGAAAGATGCTTCTCAATAGCGCCAATCCAGTGCATTTCTTTTGACTCATCAAAGAAATACTTGAGCGCGACCATGATAAGAAACGCTGCGCCAAACGAATAGATGGCGTGCTTAGCGCTTTCAAGCAGATGGCTGTAGGCATTCGGGTCAAACGCGGCGAGCTTCGCGACGGTCCAGGGGTCCACCCATACACTCGCCGAAACAATGATAATCGGCAGTACGAGACGCGTACCAAACACGGCGATAATCATGCCCCAGGTAAGGAACCGGCGGCGCCACACCTCGCTCATGTTTTCGAGTACGCGTGCATTCACCACTGCGTTATCAAACGAGAGTGTGACTTCAAGAATGGTCAGCAGCACGGCAGTCAAAAACGCGAACGGACCGAGCCATATAAAGACTCCGGTCAAAAGTACGATCGAGACAACCGTAGGGACAAGAAAATGCTTCATTATGTTCAGTTTACCAAACTAGTCCCACAACATGTGGCGGATAAGCGTTTCCGTTTCTTCGGGTCCTGACACCTGAGTAGTTGGAATGCCGGTTTCCTTTACGACTTCGTCGTTACCGCCGGGGAAAAGTGCGTCGCCCACATAGAGCATGTCGCGAACGGGTATCCCGATATGTTGCGCGAGTTTACGTACCCCATACGCTTTGTTGACACCATGCTTGGTAACGTCGATTGAGGTTGAGCCGCCGCGCTTCACATCGTACTCAGGCAGCCTGCCGGCAATAGCAGCACGTAGTGCATTACGTTTCTCACCGCTTTGATCCCACAACTCTTTTTCTTCAACGGGTGCCGTCTGGCCGAGTGCTGAGAGGGTCACCTGCGCGCCGCGCACTTCAATCCGCTCGCCATGAGCGGGTACGGAGAGATCGATAACGCCGGTTTCCTTGATGCTTTCTTCAACCGCCTCTTGGATTTTCGTGACCTCTTCAGGGGTTAGTAGTTCCTGATAGACCGGCATCCACGCATCATTTCGGTATTCGAAGAGCATTGCGCCTGAGGTTGGGAGCAGATACAGCGTCTTACAGTGCGTGCCCTTGGGAAGCGGCGTGACGACCTGCGTCATGAACTGTTCTAATTTTCCACCCGAGATGATGGCAACGTTCGTGCGTGCAATAAGGTCAGATAAGAGTTTTGCCATTGAAGGCGCAATCATCGATTTACTGCGCGCGAGCGTTCCATCAATGTCGAAGAGTACGGCGTGCGGGGTCATAGGTCAGGGGAGAGTTTCTTTAGGAGCTTAGAAAGAGATACGGTTGCGACCCCAATAGCGGTGTCAGCGCCTCCATAATACACAAAGAGGGTGTCGTCGCGGACAACCGCGCCGCAGGAGAACACCACGTTCCCGATTTGGCCGATCTTTTCCCAGTCCAGTACGGGCTCCAGAATCGGCGCAACGGTGCGCGCCACAACGGACGTGCCTGATTCACTCAGTAAGGCCGCACCTAGACGATACATGCCGTCGGAACCGACTCCGTGATAGATGAAGAGCCAGCCACCCTCTATTTTAATGGGCGGAGCTGCGGCGCCAATTTTGCGGTCGTCCCACATACCGGCGCGTGGTCCCATGAGTTCGATGCAACGATTGACCGGTTCTGGAGAGGGGAGTTCATCCACTTCGTCGAGACATATGTTTGGGTCGAGACGATGCATGATGAGATACCGTCCGCGTATCTTTGCGGGGAATATACAAAGGTCTTTGTCGCTGACGCGAAGCGGCGTGAGGGGCACCGGATCCGACCAATCGAATTTTTTGGCAAGGAAGTCTCCTTTAAGAATGGATGCGTAGGCCCCAAACGGATCATGCACGCCGTCGTAGGCGGTGTAGCAGAGGTGAAGACGATCTTCGATATCCATGAGGCGCGGATCTTCGCAGCCGGAGTTGCCGGTCGGCGTGCCGCGCTTCTGTTCGAAGTCTACACGCGGCACATACACGGGTTCGGCTAAGCGCTCAGACACATGAATACCATCTTCAAGGCGTGCGTACCCCATAACCGACGTGTTGTCTTCGCCCATTGCGCGGTAGAGAAGGTGGACGGAACCACCCAGGTCTACGGCGGCAGCATTAAACACCGCACGTGATTCCCACGGGTGGTCCGCAATCGGTTCGAGAATGGGATTTTCTTTTGCGCGTTCAAGGAAATGCATGCGCGCTTCGGGCTTCATGGTCTCAAGAAGATCTAAGAGCGAGAGCGATGCGCGCGCGCAGCTCATGTCCGCAGCGCCATAGTAGATATCAAGGCGGTCGCCGTCGACGACGGCGCCCGTAGGGAATACAACGTTCGTGACGATGCCGTAGCGTTCATAGGATTCCTCAGGAACCATAAATGGATAGTTGGTCCGCGCGAGAATGGTCTTCGGATCGGTGTCTTTCAGGAGAAGTGCCTCGACGCCAAAGATGCGATTGGGTTCATCGTAGTAGTCCTGGATGTGCGAGTACACGAGAAGCCACCCCTCTTTAATGCGTACGGGGCGCGCTGCAATTTCCATATGCTCCGAGTCCGCACGGCGCACGTCGGGAAGTGCGTGCTCGTGCATAACGTTGTGCCAGGTATTCCAGAATTCCTCGCTCCAAAACTCTTCAATATTCTTCGCGCGCGCAATCGCAATAGTCGGACGCGGATGCTCTTCGGTGAAGTCCGTGTGCGCGGTCAAAAGCAGCACTACGTCGCCGTCTACACGCTCAGGGAAGAGTGTCGCTGCCTTTGCATTAAAAGGAGTCACCAGATGCTTCTCGGTGAGGGTGGTGGGTGAGTCGCCCACCGCGACCGCGACTTTGATGTTGTCAGGGCCAAACGGGTAGCCACCGAGCGCGGTATAAAACACGTACCATTTGCCTTCGAAATACGTCGCGCGGGGATCTTCGCATCCGTAGTGTTCCCAGGATTCGGTAGGAGATATGACGACCTGACGGTTTTCAAAAGATACGCCGTCCGAAGAGGGTGCGTAGCCGACCGTAGAGAAGCCACGGTCCGGCGTGCGCATACGGTCGGGTTCCGCGAGTGCGCGGTAGAACAAATGCGTGGTCTCGCTCTCGCGTACCACCGAAGGATTAAAAGCGCCTATGGCCTCAAAGGAGTGTGCACGTGTTGGCACAATGAGTGGGTTCTGGGGTGAGCGTTTGACGATGAGCATAGGCTAGGACGCAGCGAGGTGCGGAGTTTTATGATTCAAGAGGGCATTCACAAACGAGGTCAGGTGCGCGGTCGCGGTGCAGACGACTCGATCGCCGCCGCCGTAATATATGCGCAGCTGTCCGTCAGTCACCGTCGCACCGCAGGCATACACGATGCCGGGCTTCCCTTCGTTTTCGTAGGAAGCGTCAGGCACAAGAATAGGTGCGGGAGCACGCGCCAGCACTTTTTCTGGGTTATTTGAATCCAAAAGAACGGCACCCATTTTGTAGCGGTGGGATTCCTGATCGGTCGCGTGATACAGCTGCAGCCACCCATAGGGAGTCTTCACGGGTGGAGGGCCGGCACTGCGCATGCGTTTGTGCCACGCACGAGGACTGTCCGGAAGCGCATTCGGGTCAGGGCTTACCACGCTCTCCGGATCGAAATTCGCGAAGTCTGACGCATAGCCTACGCGCACACTCTGATCACTGGTCCCGTGTAGGTTATGGAGAAAAGCAAACATGCCATTTATTTTTTCGGGGAAGAGCACCCAATTCTTGTGGCGCTCACCCTCGCGCGAGAGGAAACGTGGGCGCGACCAATTCCAGCGCTTATTCATGAGGTCATCGAGTCCAAGCGACATAACGGCAACGCGCATGAAGTCCCACCCATCGAACATGTTGAATGTTACGTAGAGTTTGTCGTCAATGACGACTGCGCGGGGATCCTCGGCGCCGCCCCAACTACCGCCCGAAGGGTAGAGTACCGGGTCATAGCGATAGACTCTGCCGCGCCCTCTTGGGTCGTGCGCTGCATAGACGGGATAGGGGAGGCGCTCGTCGACTGTGACGCCGTCAGAAGACGAAGCATAGCCGAGGCGCGACACGCCGTCTGCGCCAATCGCGCGGTAAAAGAGGTGGGTCTTGCCGCCTGCCTGCGCGGCTGCCGGATTCATCACCGCTTCGCGCTCCCACTCATAGGCACCCTGACGCATGATGGGATTCTGTCGGGTGCGCGAAAGTGTGAGTGGGTGGGGAAGATTACTTTCTTTGCGCGGCTTTTGTTTCTTGAAGAGTTTAGCGACTATGCGGCGTACTAGGTCGCCAAACAACAGATCAAGAATGCTGTAGAGAAAAAGGATAGTGACCACGAGCGCCCCTACGAGTGCAGCAAGGACAATAAGTAGGCCGGTATCCATGGCTAGTTTCTACCGAAATCGTCCTCGAGACGTTCGTTGTCGTTCTCGTCGAAGGTGCCGAGTGCTATTTCGAGCACCTCAATGCCTTCAGGGCCCGCGGTGAGGCGATGGGTCGCACCGACCGGAATTTCCGCTTCGTCACCTACGTACACTTCGCGCGCCACATCGTTTATCTCGACCGTGCCGGAGCCTTTAATTACGTGCCAGAATTCCGCGCGCTCGTGGTGGCGCTGCTTTGAAAAGCGAAGACCGGGAGTCAACCGAAGGATTTTTACGGTCGAGGCTTCATTGTGCGTGAAGCGATCGAACGAACCCCATGGCCGCTCTTCATGGTCACGGTGCGGAAGCATCGTCATATTCTTTTTTAGTATAGCCCGCGTACCCACATTCTCACTGAGGATATGCACCCTTATGTCCCTTTCGAAATGCGTTACGAGTGGGTGCCCATAACCCTGAAATTAAAGCGAAGATTTATGAGGTAGGTGAGCATACCCACAAATCCTGCGACGAGTATGCGCGCCACGAGGTAGTGGAGATGAAATATGAGTACGAGAAGCGCTACGCCTGAAGTGGAGAGAAGTGCACCCGAGCCTGCGGCAAGCAAAAAATACCCGTACCCCGCGTGCCAACTACGCTCCGTGCCTCGAAAGACATGTAGGCGACTGAGGACATAATTGATGGAGGCGGCAATAGCAAAACAAAGTGGCGTGGCAATGTAGACGGTGAAATGAAGTACCTCTACAAAGAGCGCCAAAAGGAGCAGATCGAAGCAAAACGTGCCAAACCCAACACCCGCATATTTGAGAAAACGTTGGAGTGCCGGGGTGAGTGCAGGCTTCATGATCTTCATAATAGCGTCTAAAGCACCGAGTGGTATACTCGCCCTATCTATGTCAGAAAAGAAGGCTGCACTTAAGGTTGAAGGGCTCAAAAAGGTATACGCAAAAGACGGGAAAAAAGAGGGAACAGAGGCGCTAAAGGGCGTATCGCTCACCATTAACAAGGGAGAGTTTTTCGCGCTTTTGGGGCCAAACGGAGCGGGAAAAACCACACTCATCGGCATTCTTGCAGGGCTCGTGGTGAAAACGGAAGGAATCGCTGAAGTCATGGGCGTCTCTATCGATAAGGATCCGGACCAGGCAAAGTCGTACATCGGGCTCGTACCGCAGGAATTCAATTTCAATATCTTTGAGAAAGTTATCGACATCGTGCTCGATCAGGCGGGGTACTACGGCATGACGCGCGCCGAAGCGCTCCCGCGCGCAGAGAAAGTGTTGAAGGATCTTGGTCTCTGGGAAAAGAAGGATTCGACGGCCCAGGCGCTCTCCGGTGGCATGAAGCGGCGTCTTCTTATTGCGCGCGCCCTTGTGCATGAGCCGCAGGTACTTCTTCTTGATGAACCGACCGCGGGTGTTGATGTGGAATTGCGGCGCGGCATGTGGGATTTCCTACGCGAATTGAACGCAAACGGCACGACCATCGTGCTGACAACCCATTACCTCGAAGAGGCAGAACTCCTCGCAAGTCGTGTCGGTATCATCAACAAGGGAGCCATCATCGAGACCGGTACGGTTAAGGAATTGCTCACAAAACTGAACTTCGTAACCTTGATTCTCGACACGACCGAGTCGGTCAAAGATGCCACGATGGTGCTGCTGCGCGACCTTAATCTGAAACGCACCGACGACACCACGCTTGAACTCACGCTGAAGCCGGGCGAAACCGTCAACGACGCAATACGTAAACTAAGTGCGCAGGGTGTGCAGATTGCGAACATTCGCAATAGCGGCAGCCGCCTCGAAGAAGTATTCGTCAATCTCATCAAGAACTAACATGGCTACTCGCTCACCAATCCTTGTCGGTTACTACACGATGGTCCGTAAGGATTTCATACGCATCGTGCGCATCTGGTCACAGACCCTGCTCCCTCCGGTGGTCACCATGGCGTTGTATTTTGCCATTTTCGGTACCTTTATCGGTAGTCAGGTAGCTGCCATTCATGGGTACCCCTACATTCAATTCATCGTGCCAGGGCTCCTCATGATGTCGGTTATCACAAGCTCTTATATGAACACCGTGTCGACGTTCTACTTCGCGAAGTGGACCCGTACCATTGATGAACTTCTGGTGTCACCAATGCCCAGCTGGGTGATTATTGGTGGATTCGTGTCGGGGGGACTGACGCGCGCCTTTTTGGTGGGTGTTCTCGTGACCATCGTCTCGCTCTTCTTCACCCACCTCACCATCTTCAATGTGGGTGTTATCTTTGCGGCACTCGTGCTCACTGCACTCTTTTTCTCGCTTCTAGGTCTTATTAACGGCATCTATGCGAAGTCATTCGACGCCATAAATATTGTGCCGACGTTCGTTCTCACGCCGCTTACATACCTCGGCGGAGTCTTCTATTCGATCGATCAGCTTCCGGGAATTTTCCGTACGCTCTCGCTCGCAAATCCCATCCTGTACATGGTGAACGCGTTCCGCTACGGCTTCCTTGGGGTATCAGACGTACCGCTGTCGATCAGCTTTGGGGTCATGGGTGGACTCACCCTCGCTGCATTCCTGCTCACTATCTACCTCTTCCACAAGGGCGCGGGCTTGAAGCAGTAGAATCTAAGTAATAAAAGTGAAAAGGCCGGGCCCGCCAGGTAAGATGTCGCAGCCGGCCCCCCCAC
>CAYIKA010000005.1:0-6952 GCA_964363905.1 uncultured Candidatus Saccharibacteria bacterium | reverse complement strand
ACAAACCGCCGGGGCGGCCTGGTTTTGTGACCCCGCCCGGCCCGGCCACTAAGCGTGTAGTTGTTCCATAGCCCGTTCGCAAATTAATGACGAATAACGGATGGATAAGCGATGCCGAGATTGCCTGCGCAGGGCTCTCTGTGCGACACCAGGACCTGGTTCAAAAACAATCCCGTATCTGTCTAAGCGTTCATAGCGCCCGTTCGATCGACGATCGAGAGGATGTATGACTGATGTTGAACCGGGTCGATGAGAAAGAACGTTTTCTAGTGTGAGATTACGTTGATACATACAACGCTAACCTCGTGCGCGTACTATACGCACCAATGCATGAACGAAATATGAATGCTAATCGAAATCCAGAGAGACCTCGTGCATACCCGGTTCGTCATCGCTCGAGGGGTGCGCAGCAGCGGTTTTGGGGAGGGGCGGAAAGGCTATTTTTACCGCGGTTCCGCGGCCAAGTGCACTTCTGACGGTAATAGTGCCGTGATGCATGCGTACGATTTCGTTCACGATCGCGAGTCCGAGTCCTGAGGTACCTGAACCTATACCACGCGTCCTCGAGGTGTCGCCGCGATAAAACGGCTCAAATACATGGAATAGATCCTTCTGTGCGATACCTATGCCGGTATCAGCCACCGTGACGAGTATGCGTCCGTCAGTGTCCTGCTCAATGAGTACGCGCACCGATCCATTTTGATCTTTCGGTGTGTAGTTAATGGCGTTTTTAACCAGGTTGGTGAGTATCTGTTCAAGAGCGGTCGCATTTCCCTCTATAGGTGCGGGGTGTCCCGTATCTATAGCAAGGGTGACGCCGCGCTCGCGCGCGAGCGCCTGATGGCGTTTGACGATTGTTTCAGCGATCGCGCGCACGTCCACCGGCTCAAATTTCATATGGCGCGGGCGGGCGAGGGTATCGAAGGTGAGGAGATTATTGATGATTTCAGACATACGATCGAGCTCACCGAGCGTATCCTCGAATGTTTGCTTCACTGCCGGTGGAAGCGTGGGGTCGAACAGCGCCACTTCCGTATTGGTTTTAATGATCGCAAGCGGGGTGCGTATTTCGTGCGCAATGTTCCCAATGAATTGCTTCTGAGCGCGCAGCGACTGGCGCGTTGGCTTGAGTGCGAAGCGCGCCATGAAGTACCCGAACAGGGCATTCAGGGCGATGATAAAGAAGAACACCGACTCATAGGTGCGCTCGCGCACATCCTCGATAGTGGCGGGTAGGCTGTCGCCGGTGGTCGTGCCTGACTGGAGCGCTACGGCAATATGCTGCGTGATAGAACTCACGGTCGATTCCTGGGCCGAGCGAATGGCCCAGCTAAAGACAAAGATCATGATGGCCGCAAGCACCACCTGCAGAAGGGTGATGTGTACCGCCGTCCGAACGAACGGATTGAAGCGGTATCTATCCGTTAAGCCGATAACCCACGCCGCGAACTGTTTCAAAGAGGGGTTCGTTTTCATAGGTATCAAGCTTCTTGCGAAGATTCTTCATGTGTACATCGAGCACGTTCGAAAAGCCAGGGAAATCAAAGCTCCAGACATGGTCCATGATGGTTTCGCGGGTCAGCGCCTCGTTCGGATGGCGGAGGAAGAATTCGAGAAGGGAATACTCCTTTAAGGTGAGGGCGACATCCTTACCGGCTTTTTGTACCGTGCGCCTGGTAGGATCGAGCTCGATATCGCGTACGGAGAGTTGTGTAGCGACGGACTGTTCAGGGCGGCGCAGTACGGCGTTCATGCGGGCGACGAGCTCGTCGAACGAGAAGGGCTTGGAAAGGTAGTCATCTGCACCCATGTTCAAGAGCTCGATCTTATAATCGGTCTCGTCGCGCGCGGTGAGGATGATAATAGGCGTGGTGACGCCCTCTGCGCGTACTTCCTTGGTTATTTCGGCGCCGCCTATGCCGGGGAGCATGAGGTCAAGAAGAATGAGGTCGTACTCATTGCGGTAGAGGAGAATGCGCGTGCGTGCTTTTTCACTTTCCTCGATCCAGTCGACGGCAAATCCTTTAGCTTCTAGGCCGCGCTTCAAGCCTTCGGCCAATTTCACTTCATCTTCTACGATAAGTATACGCATACAGGAGTGGTAATTAGTGGTCAATCGTGGCCTACAGAGTAGATGACGGTCTTCATGAAGACTTCTTTCCATACTAGCCATCTATTCATGAAGCATATATGAATGCTTCATATATAGGGCGCTTGCCGGATGTCTTACCCCGATCGATGAGAGCCTCTTTTCAAGGTTCTCTTCACGTGTTCTAAACCCTATACGAAGTATTCTTTTTCTGTCCTCATGCTGCTATCCCCAGGACAAGAAATAGGTGTGCCAGTGGTAAAATTGCTCTAACGACAGAGGCGAATGTGTGGGGCGATGCACTACGGTGCGGGCGACTTATAAAAGGGAAACCATAACGCAATACGTTGCATATGAAGCAGGTCAAAAAGCGCAATGGGAGCATCGTCGACTTCGAGGAGGGCAAGATTACCGAAGCGATGCGAAAGGCCTTCGAGGCGATGTACGTCCCGGTAGGAGATGAAAAATTAGAAGAGATGACCGGAACGGTCATTGCGCAGATAGAAGCAAATTTCTCGAACGCCACCCCATCGGTCGAGCACGTACAAGACTACGTGGAAATGATCCTCATGAAAGAGGGGTATTTGAAGGTAGCCAAGCACTACATCGTGTATCGCTACGAGCACACGAAGATTCGCGAGGAAAAGCAGCAGGAAGTGCTCGAAAAGATCGAGGAAAACGTCCTCAAGATTAAGACGCGTTCTGGTCGCGACATTCCATTCTCCGAAGAAAAAGTACGTCAGAACCTCATGCGATTCGTGAAGGGTCATGAGGATATTGTTGACGTCGACTACATCCTGAACCAGCTCAAGTACGAAATCTTCGAGGGTATGTCGACCGACGAAGTGCAGCGTGCGCTCACCGCGGTGGTGCGTTCGATGATCGAGCGCGACCCTGCGTACTCCAAAGTCGCGGCAAAGCTTCTTTTGAATCGTCTGTATGGTGATGTGTTCGGTTCTGACTTCAAGACCGAAAACCTCGCCGCCGAGCATGAGCGCGTCTTTGCGCGCAACATGGAAAAGCTTGTTGCCGAAGGAAACTTGGACGAGCGCATGGGTGAGTTCGACCTCGCAAAACTTGGACGCGCGCTCAAGATAGAGAACGATCTTCTGTTTGAGTACATGGGTCTCGAAATCATGTCGAGCCGCTACTGCATGGAGGATCCGAAGACCAAGATGCCGCTCGAGACGCCGCAGATGCTCTGGATGCGCATTGCGATGGGTCTCGCCATTGCGGAGAAGCCGGCAGATCGCGAGCGTGTCGCGCTTGAGTTCTATGACGTGCTCTCAAACTTCTACTACACCCCAGGCGGTCGCACACTCTTCCAGGCAGGCGCGAAGAAAGCGCAGCTCTCGAACTGTTTCTTGAACACGGTGCCCGATTCGCTCGAAGGCATCTTCAAGTCTATTTCTGACAACGCGCAGTACCTGAAGTGGTCGGGAGGCACCGGCACCGACTGGACCCCAGTTCGCGCCACCGGCTCATTCATCAAGGGTACGGGCGTCCCTAGTCAGGGCATTGTGCCGTTCCTGAAAATTGCGAACGATGTGAACCTTGCCATCAACCGCTCAGGTAAGCGCCGTGGCGCGGGCTGTGTGTACCTCGAGACTTGGCACATGGATATCGAGGACTTCCTCGAGCTCCGTAAGAACACCGGTGACGAGCGCCGCCGCACCCACGACATCAATACTGCAAACTGGATTCCTGACCTCTTTATGAAGCGTGTGCGTGATGGGGCAGACTGGACCCTGTTCTCGCCATCAGATGTGCCCGACCTCCACGACCTCTACGGTGCAGCATTCGAGAAGCGCTACGCGGAATACGAAGCAATGGTTGCGCGCGGCGAGATGGAGTTCTCCAAAACGATTTCAGCACCCGACCTCTGGAAGAAGATGATCGGTATGCTCTTTGAGACGGGTCACCCGTGGATTACTTGGAAGGACCCTATCAACGTGCGCAGTCCGCAGGATCACGCTGGCGTGGTGCACAACTCAAACCTCTGCACCGAAATTACACTCAACACCAATGAAGAGGAAACGGCCGTCTGTACGATCGGCTCACTCAACTTCGCAAAGTTTGTGGTGGACAAGGGTGGCGTCCCTACGTTTGATCATGAGCTCATTGCGTCGGTTACCCGTACCGCTGTGCGCATGCTCGACAACGTCATCGATCTTAACTTCTATCCAACCGAGGATGCACGTCGCGGCAACATGCGTCATCGTCCAATCGGTCTCGGCGTACGCGGCTACCACGATGCGCTCTACGGACTCGGGATTAACTTCGATACTCCTGAAGCAGTTGCGTTTGCCGACGAGAGTATGGAGGTCATGGCCTACTACACTGTCCTCGCCTCATCAGAACTCGCCAAGGAGCGCGGCACCTATGAGACCTACAAGGGTTCGAAATGGGATCGCGGACTGCTTCCGCAAGACACCGTCGATATGCTCGAAGCAGAGCGCGGCGAAGAAATAAAGGTGAAGCGTGGCGGCAAGCTCGACTGGACGCCCGTCCGCGAGCATGTGAAGCAGTACGGCATGCGTAACTCAAACACCATGGCTATCGCACCGACGGCCTCGACCGCAAACCTGGTCGGCTGCATTCCATGCGTCGAACCGATCTACAAGAACATCTATGTGAAGTCGAACAAGGAGGGTGAGTTCGTCGTGGTAAATAAGTACCTTGTCGAAGACCTGAAGAAGATTGGCATGTGGGACACGGCAATGCTGAACCGCATCAAGTATGCCGATGGCTCCATCCAGGGCATCACCGAAATTCCTGCGCACCTGCGCGAGAAGTACAAGGAGGTTTTTGAGATCGATGCACGCTGGTTGATTGAAGCGGCCGCACGTCGCGCCAAGTGGATGGACCAGTCGCAGTCGCTCAACATCTTCTACAGCGGTACCTCTGGACGCGAACTCTCCGACATCTACTTCAATGCGTGGCAGATGGGTTTGAAGACGACCTACTACCTCCGTTCGCTCGGTGCGTCCCAGGTAGAGAAGTCGACGGTTTCGACCGCAGAGTACGGTTCAACCCATAATCGCGCGGCAGGAGGGCCTATGACCGCAGCGGTCGCAACCGAAGTCGTCGTGGCTGCCATCGAGACTCAGGAGTTTGTCCCCGCGCCCGTTCAAGCAGTCGCCGAAGCACCAAGTCTTGGCATCCCGAGCGGATTCTCTGCAGACGAATGGAAGGCAAAAATGGCACGCGTTGCCGCTGGAGAAGAGTCAGGCGTGTGCGAGAGCTGCGAGTCCTAGCCACTCACTTGCCACAATCTGTTTGGAAGAGGAAAATAGATCAATCCAGAGGAAAGATAGTCACGATTATTGCTAACTCATTCATGTATGCCAATTAACAAAGGAGCCTCGTCAGTCGACATCAACAAGCGCCGCATCATAAACGGTGCCGACGCTGACGTGATGCAGCTCTATCCGATGCGCCACACCTTTGCGTGGGATGCGTACATGGTGGGAAATTCGAATCACTGGCTGCCAACCGAAATCAGCATGCAGCGCGACATCGAACAGTGGAAGAGTCCGACGGCACTCACTGCTGACGAGCGCCAGGCATTTGAGACCGTGCTCGGATTCTTCACAACCGCTGACTCTATCGCCGCAAACAACGTGGTGCTCGCGCTCTACAAGCACATCACGAGTCCGGAGTGCCGCATGTACCTGCTTCGCCAGGGCTACGAAGAGGCAATTCACACGCATGCCTACCAATACATCGTGGAGTCGCTTGGTATGGACGAGTCGAAGATCTTCAACATGTATAGGGAAGTGGAGTCCATATACAACAAGGACAACATGGTGCTCTCTCTAAACGAAGGCATCTTCGATCCCGCATTCAAGACGGGTACCTTTGAGAACGATCAGAAATTCCTTGAGAACCTCATCGTCTTCTCGCTCATCATGGAGGGCATATTCTTCTACTCGTCGTTTGCGGTCATGTTCGGCTTCCAGCGTCAGAACAAGCTCACGGGTTCTGCTGAGCAGATTCAATACATCATGCGCGATGAGTCACAGCACCTGAATTTTGGTATCAATATGATTAACTCCATCAAGGAGGAGCAGCCGGAATTGTGGACGCCAGAATTCCAAACCCGCATCGTCGACCTCGTGAAGCGTGCGGTGGTGCTTGAGTACACCTTCGCGAAGGAAGTGTTCCCAAATGGCATCTTTGGCATGAACGCTGCAGGATTCAAGCAGTACATCGAGCACATCGCCGACCGTCGTCTCGCAACCGTGGGCCTGCCTGCGCAGTACAACGTCGAAAACCCATTCCCCTGGATGAGTGAGGCCGTGGACCTAAACAAAGAGAAGAACTTCTTTGAAACCCGTGTCACCGAGTACAAGACCGGTGGTCAGCTCAACTGGTAGGGAAGTCGTTCAGTAAATAATAAAAAGCAATACTCATACGAGTATTGCTTTTTATTATTTACATGCTTTAATTGTTTTTAGGAAACACCGCTCATTCTAGGTAGGTTTGGAGAGACTATGCGTCACGCACATGCCAGTAACGACAATCAGGACGTCATCCTGCTCGACGACGGGTCGGTCATCAAAGAGATCGATCTGTCGACCTTCGACTTCCCGCTACGCCACTTCCACGAATCGGTCGAGCGTGAACATCACGCTACGTATGGACGCGTTTTATTCGAGCACAGCGCGGGCACCCTTTTCATCAACAGAAAGATTGTGTTCGCACACAGCTTCTTTGGGACAGGGATGGTCACCGACGCGCCGCTGAATATTGCGCACATGGCTGGGCAAATTCAGAGCCTGCCGCACCTCCAGCCGTTGACGCTCGAAATGGCATCAGTGCTCGGCAAGTATCCGGAACTGATCCCGCCCTGTCTGTGGG
>CAYIKA010000004.1:20107-23591 GCA_964363905.1 uncultured Candidatus Saccharibacteria bacterium | reverse complement strand
ATGGATCAACTTCTCTCCGCATTCGGCATCGACGGTAAGCTTCTCATCGCACAGCTGATTAACTTCGGTGTGCTCTTTGTGGCGCTTACCTGGCTTCTCTACAAGCCAGTCATGAAAACGCTCGACGAGCGCCGCGCAAAGATTGCGCAGGGTGTCGAGGATGCAGAAGAGGCGTCCAAGAAGCTCGCAACTGCCGACGCAGAGGCGGCCACAACGGTGAAGGCTGCTGAGGGTGAAGCAGAGGGTATCGTTGCGTCTGCACGCGAAGCGGCAACGTCTGAAAAGACACGTATCGTAAAGGAAGCAGAGGCACGTGCTGCAGCCGTCGAATCCGATGCTGACCTGCGTGCTAAGGAGGCAGCTGCAAAGGTGCTTCGTGATAGCGAAAAGGAAATTGCCCGTCTTGCCGTACTTGCGGCAGAGAAGGCAATGCGTTCATAACTATGGAAGCTACGTACGCCGACGCGCTCCGAAGCGCACTCAAGAAGGGAATTGATGAGCAGAAACTCGTCGATGGTCTTGTTGCGCATTTGAAGGCAGAGGGGCGTATGAAGCTTCTTCCGGGCATTCTTCGCTCGCTTAAGCAGAAAAGCGCAGGCGACGCCCGTCTCGCACCTTCGCTTGAAGTAGCAAAAGAGTCTGACAAAGCGGAGGCTGTGAGTGCTGCAAAAGCACTCGGCATCGACGCCCCTAAGGTCACCGTAAACACTGATCTTATTAGTGGCTGGCGTGCACGCAGTGGGAGCACTCTTGTCGATCGGTCAGGCAAGAAGGCACTCATCGAACTTTATAGGAACATCATTACAAACTAGGTATGGAGAGCATCATTAAGCGTATTGAGAAAGAGATCGCATCGTTTGCGCCGACCGAAAAGTCGGAGGAGACGGGCATTGTGCGTGCGACAGGAGACGGTATTGCCGAGATCGACGGACTCGAGAACGCCATCATGACCGAGATGGTGCTCTTCGATCCAACGTTTGATCGAAGCCTTGAAGACGCTCTGAAGGATGCAAATCCGGTATACGGCCTCGTGCTCAACCTCGAAGAGGACGGCGTGCGCGCCGTGATCTTGGGTGACGCCGCGAAGGTCTACGAAGGCATGCTCGTGCGCAGACTCGGTCGCCTCCTCTCCATACCGGTCGGCGACTCCTTGGTTGGACGCGTGGTGAACCCGCTTGGTGAACCCGTCGACGGCAAAGGACCAACCGGTGCAAAAGACTTCCGCCCTATTGAGCGCGAAGCATATGGTGTGATGGATCGCTCTCCCGTGAACACTCCTCTCCATACTGGTGTGAAGGCAATTGATGCCATGACCCCAATCGGACGTGGTCAACGTCAGCTCATCATCGGCGACCGTGGTACCGGCAAGACCACCATCGCGATCGATACGATCATGAACCAGAAGTCCGAAGACAAGGCGACGCGTCCTATTTGTGTGTACGTCGCTATCGGTCAGAAGGAGTCAAAGACCGCGCGCATTGTGGCTGACCTCGCAGAGCGTGGTGCGATGGAATACACCATCGTCGTTACGGCGCCTGCATCAAGTCCTGCAGCGTTCCAGTTCCTCGCTCCGTTTGCTGGCGTGTCTATCGCTGAGCACTTCATGGAGCAGGGCAAGGACGCACTCGTGGTGTATGACGACCTTTCGAAACAAGCCGTTGCCTACCGTCAGCTCTCCCTTCTCCTTCGTCGCCCACCAGGCCGCGAGGCGTACCCAGGTGACGTGTTCTATTTGCACTCACGCCTTCTTGAGCGTGCGGCGAAACTCTCGAAAGAAAAGGGTGGGGGCTCAATCACCGCGCTTCCTATCATCGAGACGCAAGAAAACGACATCTCCACCTACATTCCAACCAACGTGATTTCGATCACGGACGGTCAGATCTTTCTTGAGACCGACCTCTTCAACAAGGGTCTTCGTCCTGCTATCAACGTGGGTGTGTCGGTGTCGCGCGTGGGTTCTGCAGCGCAGACCAAGGCTATGAAAAAGGTTTCGGGCAAGATTAAACTCGAACTCGCACAGTTCCGCGAGCTCGAAGCCTTCATGCAGTTCTCGTCTGATCTTGATGCAAACACCAAGAAGCAGATCGAGGCCGGTGAGCGCATGACCGAAATGCTCAAGCAGCCAAACGGCAAGCCACTTCCGTTTGAAGTAGAGGCTGCGGTGATCTTTGCTGCGGTGAACGGATACTTCGACACATTCGCACCAAGCGAGACCTCAGCTGCTGAGGCGCGTCTTCAGGACTTCTTGAGTCGCGAGGGCACGGGTGTGCTGGCCGCAATTCGCACGTCAAAAGAAATTGGCGAGGGAACAGAGAAAGAACTTCGCGCCGTGCTCGATAAGTTCGTTGAGCGTTCGGCCTCATAACACTCCATGGCACTTAAGGACATCAAAAGCAAAATAAAGGCGACCGAGCGCATGCACAAAGTGACACGCGCTATGGAAGCGGTGTCTGCCGTGAAGATGCGCAAGACACAGGCGTCCGCGCTTGCGGGCCGTGCCTACGCACGTTCTGCCGTGTCCATACTTTCTCGTCTCTCGGGTACGCGTCACGTCACCGGTCATCCGCTCGCGGAGCATCGGGGAGGTAAAAAGATGGCGCTCGTAATCATCACGAGCGATAAAGGACTTGCGGGTGCGCTCAACTCGAGCGTACTCAAGCGTGCCGTAGAGTCACTTGAAGGACGCGCGGTAGAAGATGTTGTCGTGTTTGCGTACGGCCGGAAGGGTGATGAATTCTTCAAGCGTCGTGGCTACGAGGTGCGTCGTGCCATTGAAAACAAGGCGGATGAGGTACCGCTACGTGTTATGGAAGAACTTTCCGAAGAGGTTACCGCAGGATTCCTGAAGGGTGATTACGATCGTGTCGTTGCGGTTTACAGCGCGTTCAAATCAACCTTCGAACAGATCGCAACGGTGCGCAGACTGCTGCCGCTCTCACTTCCTGCGCTCACAGAAATCGTCGAAGGCATCGTGCCGCTGAAAGGTAAGTGGAGCGACGAAGTGGTTGCGGCACCCCCATCGTCCTATACGGTGGAGCCGTCAGAAGAGGAAGTGCTCAGTCAGCTCGTGCCACGTCTCGTCGCGATTGCTATGTACCACATGCTTCTCGAGGCAAAGGCGTCGGAGCACTCGGCACGTATGGTCGCGATGAAAAACGCGTCGGACAAATCAAAGGAGGTGGCGCACGACCTCACGCGATTGTTTAACAAAGTGCGTCAGGCAGCCATCACGCGTGAGGTGTCGGAAATCGTGAGTGGCCGTGAGGCATTATCAACGTAAATTTGCGTACGGGAGCTAGAAACTTTATAACCAAAGCATTATGAACACAGGAACAATCACAGAAGTAATCGGGCCGATCGTCGACGTGCATTTCGAAAAGAATCGCCCGGCGATCCAGGAGGCACTCGTCATCGAGGCAAAGGGTGAGCACAAGCGCATCGTGCTTGAGGTGGCCTCACACCTTGGTATGGACCGCGTGCGCAC
>CAYIKA010000004.1:18861-20007 GCA_964363905.1 uncultured Candidatus Saccharibacteria bacterium | reverse complement strand
GACCTCATGATTCCGTTCATCAAGGGAGGTAAGGTGGGTCTCTTCGGCGGCGCCGGTGTGGGCAAGACCGTGACTATTCAGGAGCTCATCCGCAACGTGGCGCAGGAGCACGGCGGTTACTCCGTATTTGCCGGCGTCGGTGAGCGCGTGCGCGAAGGTAACGATCTCTACCACGAAATGGCAGAGTCGGGTGTGCTCGACAAGACCGCACTCGTATTTGGTCAGATGAATGAGGTGCCAGGAGCGCGTGCTCGCGTGGCACTCACCGGTCTTACTCAGGCTGAGTACTTCCGCGACGAAGGCGGTAAGGACGTGCTCTTCTTCATGGACAACGTGTTCCGCTTCATTCAGGCAGGTTCCGAGGTGTCTTCACTTCTCGGACGTGTGCCATCAGCGGTGGGTTATCAGCCAACGCTTGCGGAAGAAATGGGTAAACTCCAGGAGCGTATTACCTCAACCAAGAAGGGTTCCATTACTTCGATTCAAGCGGTGTACGTGCCGGCCGACGACCTTACCGACCCAGCACCTGCGACAACGTTTGCGCACCTCGACGGTACGGTGGTGCTTTCGCGCCAGCTCGCGTCCTTGGGTATTTATCCTGCAATCGATCCACTTCTTTCGACCTCAACCGCGCTCACGCCAGAAGTGGTGGGTGAAGAGCACTACCAGGTTGCAAACAAGGTGAAGCAGGTGCTTCAGCGCTATAAGGATCTTCAGGACATCATCGCCATTCTCGGTATTGAGGAACTTTCAGACGAAGACCGTCAGACGGTGGAGCGTGCACGTCGTCTTGAGCGCTTCCTCTCGCAGCCATTCTTCGTGGGTGAGGCATTCACCGGTACGCCTGGTCAGTACGTCAGTCGTGATGAGACGGTGCGTGGCTTCAAGGAAATTGTGGAAGGAAAGCACGACGACAAACCTGAGAGCGCCTTCTACATGAAGGGTACTATTGACCAGGTACAATAGCCTCGTCTGCGGCGTTGCGGGTCCCGCCAATTTTCTCCACCGTACTATAAGTACGTCTCCGAAAATTGACCTCCCGCGCCTTGCATCCAGGACCATTCTCCCTGGTCAGAAATCCAACTAACTATCTATGGCAAAAACATTTCATCTCACCATCGCAAAAGTAGGAGAAAATCTCTTTGA
>CAYIKA010000004.1:5694-18761 GCA_964363905.1 uncultured Candidatus Saccharibacteria bacterium | reverse complement strand
TGATGCGGGTCCAACTTTTTGATATACTGTACGTATATGGGTATGCAAGATTTCCTGCTGAAGCAGGCTATGAAGTGGAAACTCAAGGATATGCCGGAGGGGCAGCGTGAACAGATAATGACGCTTGTTCAGAAGGATCCTGAATTGTTTAAGAAAATTGGTGAGGAAGTAGAGCGTCGCACCAAGGGTGGCGAGCCCCAGATGAAAGCAACGATGGAGGTAATGAAGAAATACCGCACCGAGCTTTCAAAACTCATGCAGGGGTAGTATGTCAGCTGCTCCACTCAAGGTGCTCGTCCTCAATGCTTCGCTGAAGCATGGAAACGAATCATCGAGTACGGAGGAAGTTGCGGCGCTTGTCGTAGAAAAAATGAAGGGTCATGCAGAAGTCGAAGCAGAAGTGCTTCGACTTTCTGATATGGATATCCCGGTCGGACTTGGCTACAAGGAAAGCGAGACGGATGAGTGGCCTGCTGTGGTGGAGAAGTTGGTCGCAGCGGATATCGTGTTATTTGCAACGCCTATATGGTGGGGCGGTCGTTCGAGCCTTATGCAGCGGGTTATCGAGCGCTTGGATGCGTTTGATGAGGGTACCGTTCCAGGTGGGCGCGGCGTGCTGCTCGGTAAAGTTGCGGGCATTGTCATTACCGGAAGCGAGGACGGGGCGCAGGCGGTTATGGCGTCCATCATGGAAGTGCTTTCCTTCCTGAACTTCACCCTTCCGCCACAGTGCTGCACCTACTGGGTGGGCGAAGTCGGCATGGATCCAAACACGGATGCAGAGCGCAGACGCAAAAACAAAGCTGTCCCCCACATGGCTGAAGCAACGGCCAAGAATCTCGTATACTATGCACAATTACTTAAAGCGAATCCGCAGACCGCATGAAGCACAAGAAAATTTTCATACTCCTTGGACATCCTGATTCAGGACCCGAGCCACTTTCACGTCAGCTGGCAGACGTCTATGAGGCCGCCGCGCGCGAAGCAGGTCACGAGGTGCACCGCATGAATATTTTTGACCTCTCGTTCGACCCCATTCTCCATAAAGGGTATCGCGCGATTCAGGAGCTCGAGCCTGATCTAAAGAAGGTTCAGGAAGAAATCAGCTGGTCGGAGCATTTCGTGCTCGTGTATCCAAACTGGTGGGGAAGTATGCCGGGGCAATTGAAGGGTATGTGGGACCGTCTCTTCCTTCCGCGCTTCGCCTTTCGTATGTGGAAGAATCGCTTCGGGTGGGATGCGCTTCTGAAGGGGCGCACCGCACGCGTGATTATTACCTGCGGTAATCCGGTTATCCTCGATCATCTTGCGTTCGGCAACTTCACCGCAACGATTAAGCGCTCGCTCCTGCAGTTCGCGGGATTTCGCACATGGGTAACAGCACTTGGTCACTCCGAGCACGCTTCAGAATCGACAAAGAAGCGTTGGATGCGTCGCATTAGTGCGCTTGCAAAGCACGCGCGCTAACGATAGCGTATAGAGGTCGGAGCGGGCGCTCCGCACTCAGTGTGATGCGATGACACATTGTTTGCGTGTAGGGAGTTTGAGCGACTCTCGCGTACAGCTGACCGCTTCGATACCTGACCGGCACCCTGGTGTCGGTCTTTCTTTTTTTGCGTTAAGCACGTACAGTCTCTAAATGTTGAAGATAGGCATTGTGGGTCTACCAAACGTGGGGAAATCCACGCTTTTTAATGCACTCACCAAACAAAGCGTTCCTGCGGAAAATTATCCCTTCTGCACCATCGACCCTTCGGTGGGTGTTGTCGGCGTGCCGGATGAGCGCCTCGATAAGCTCGCCGAGCTTTCAAACTCAGAAAAAACTCTCCCCGCCGCTATTGAGTTCGTCGATATCGCAGGGCTCGTAAAGGGAGCGTCAGAGGGTGAAGGTTTGGGTAATCAATTCCTCTCTCATATTCGTGAAGTCGATGCCATTCTCCACATGGTGCGATTCTTTGATGATCCAGATGTGACCCACGTGCACGGAGAAGTAGAGCCCGTACAGGATATTGAGGTTATCAACCTCGAGCTCATCCTCGCAGACCAGCAATCGGTCAAAGGTCGCCTCGAGCGTATGGCAGGAGATGTACGTGCTGGCAAAAAAGATGCCGTCGCCGAGAACACGGTGCTGACAAAAGTGGAACATGAACTTACCAGCGGGAGGCTTGCGATTATGGCAAATCTCACGGATGAAGAGCAGAAGCTGATCAAGTCGCTCAACCTCCTCACCCTAAAACCGATTCTCTACGGATTTAATGGCAAAGCTGGAGGTCACAACCTAAACGAGACAAATGACGGCCGTGCTGAAGCAGCGTATGCGTATGTAGAGTCCATTGGTGGACAGTACGTGCAAATAGACGCACGCACCGAGCATGAACTAAATGATGTTGCGGACGAAGATCGGGATATGTTCCGTTCCGAACTCGGCGTGCAGGTGGACGGACTCGAAGCACTCATTCTCGGAGCTTACCGTACCCTCGGACTCCTCACCTTCTTCACGACCGGACCTAAAGAAAGTCGCGCATGGACCGTGAAGCAGGGCGCTACCGCACCAGACGCTGGCGCAGCTATCCATAACGACTTCAAAGAGAAGTTCATCCGCGCTGAAGTTATTGCGTGGGACAAGCTCCTTCAGGATGGCTCATGGGCTGCAGCGCGCGATAAGGGTGATCTGCGCATGGAGGGTAAGACCTACGTGGTTAATGATGGTGACGTGATGGTCTTCCATCACTCGTAATGCAAATCTAGACAGATAGTGTTCGGGATCGTACTGTCATTTCAGACAGCTATGGAGAAACACGGTGCAGTCAGGATTTACGTTTACCGATGAAGAGGCAAGTGCAATTGCCTTCGCTGAATCGTTTGAAGCTGCTGCGCAGGTGGCAGTAGCGGCTCTGGCCCGTATTAGGGAAGCCGGGGGCGAAATTGCCCAAATTTGCGGGCCGATTTCGACCGGAGGACTTGGGTCTCGAGAACTGAATATGCAGCGCTTCCGTAATGCGATCGCCTGCGCACTCTCTGCGGGACTCGTGCTCTTCGATCAGCGTCCTTTTGAAGATGCAATCGCTCGACTTAGTCCCGATCACAGTGCCGAGAACTACGACGCCCGCATTCTTGAAGAGTTCTATCGTGCCGTGTTCACTTCCGGACACATAACACGCATCCTACTGCTTCCCGATTGGGAAAGTTCGCACGGTGCGCGATGGGAACGCTCACTTGCCGTCGAGCTCGGGATTACTATCGAGGACTATCCAATCGAATGGCTACTCGAAGTGTCGTGAGCTAAAAATACAAAGACCTGGCTGCGTGGCCGGGTCTTTTTATGGTATAATCCGCACACTATGGAAAACACAAATCTGGGAACGTCAAAGACCACACCGAAAGATTTCTTCCTCTGGGCTGGGGCGATGATCGCGCTCTACCTCGCGGTCATTTCGTTCATCTCTCTTTTGTTTGAGTACATTAACTACACCTATCCGGATCCAAACGCAGGCTACGCTGATCCGTATTCCGGCACCCTTCGCTTTGCGATGGCGTCTCTCATCGTGCTCGTACCAACGACGCTCGTACTGCTTCGTCTTATTCGCGGCACCCTTCTAAAGGAGGCAGGCAAGGCAATGATCTGGGTACGCCGCTGGGCGCTCGTGCTTACTATTTTCGTCACCACCGTCACGGTACTCATCGACCTCATCACACTCGTGAACTACTTCCTAAATGGGGAAGTGACGATGCGCTTTATTTTGAAGATAGTTGTAGTGCTTCTGGTTGCAGGTTTTGTGTTCATGCACTTCCTCGCCGACCTCAAGGGATTTTGGATTACACACCCTAAGCGCGCGAACTTAGTCGCGCTTGCTGCCGGCGTTGTTACCGTGCTCGCTATAGTCGCAGGATTCTTCATTGTGGGCACGCCCGCTGCTGCACGTGATACACGTCTCGACATTCAGCGTACGAACGATCTCCAGAACCTTCAAAGTCAGGTGGTGAATTACTACCAGCAGAAGGAAGTGCTCCCTACGTCAATCGACCAGCTTAAGGATCCGCTTTCGTCGTATCAGTCGATGCCAGTTGATCCTGTAACCGGTGCAACGTATACCTACGAAAAGACCGGCACGCTCTCGTTCTCGATTTGTGCTGACTTTGCCCGTGACGGTAAGGACTTGAAGGGTCGCGGAGCCTACGGACGTGATGTCGCGGTCTCCTACCCAAGCTACGGTGGCATGGGAGTTGACGAAAATTGGCAGCACACCGCAGGTCACGTTTGCTACGCACGCACCATTGATCCTGAACGCTACCCACCTTTCCCCAAAGCCTCAAGTAAGCCACTTCAATAGTCAAAATGGCTCGGGAGCGATTTGATCATCAGAAGATAGAACAGTCCGCCCAGAAGAAATGGGAGGAACTCGATCTATACCGAACGGACCTTACGGCCCCCGGTGATCCGTACTATCTACTCTTTGAGTTCCCGTATCCGTCGGGTGATCTACACATTGGTCACTGGTACGCGTTTGCGCTTACCGATATCTACGCGCGGTACCTCCGCATGGCGGGTAAGAATGTGTTGTTCCCGGTCGGGTTCGATGCTTTTGGACTTCCGGCCGAAAACGCTGCTATTAAGCACAAGGCCGACCCTGCAGCGTGGACTTACGCAAATATGGAGCGCATGCGCAGTCAGATACGCTCCATGGGAACGTCGGTGGATTGGTCAAAGGAAGTGGTGACGTGCGACCCCAACTATTACAAGTGGACCCAGTGGCTCTTTTCAAAGTTATTTGAGCACGGACTCGCGGAGCGAAGGAACGCAGCGGTGAAGTGGTGTCCATTTGATATGACCGTGCTTGCAAACGAGCAGGTGATCGACGGACACTGCGAACGCTGCGGCAATGAAGTGGTAGAGAAACACCTTACGCAGTGGTTTCTGAAAATTACCTCCTATGCCGACCGACTCCTGCGTGATTTGGATGAGTTGCCATGGCGCGAGGAAATAAAGGATGCGCAGCGCGCATGGATTGGTGAGTCAGAGGGCGCAAAGCTTTCCTTCCAGCTCCACTCCTACAAAGAGGAAAGTATTCTCGAGGGAGAGGACATGAATATGGCTATCGAGGTCTTCACGACGCGTCCTGACACGTTGTACGGCGCGACCTACGTCGTGCTCGCACCCGAGCACCCCCTGGTCGCTGCTCTTCATGCGTGCGCACTCAATCCCGATGAGATTGCGGCGTATCAGGAAGTAACCTCACGCAAGACTGAACGTGAACGCCAGGAAGAGAAAGAAAAGACCGGCGTACTCGTGGGCGGGGTCATGGCCATAAATCCGGCGACCAAGGAACCCATTCCGGTTTATTTGGCTGACTACGTGCTTGCTTCGTATGGCACGGGTGCCGTAATGGCCGTGCCTGCGCACGATGAACGCGACTTTGCATTCGCACAGAAATTTAATCTGCCCATCGTCTCCGTTATTGATCCAGTAACGGGCACTCCTCAGAAAGATCCCGCTGATAAGCAAAAAATTGTTGCGATCGTGGAGCATGAGGGAAAGGTGCTCACTATAAAGTGGAAGCCTGAACTTGGTGGGCGCCTCACCGTCGGTGGTACTGCGGAAGAAGATGAGGATGACGTAGTGACCGCGATGCGAGAAATCAAGGAAGAGACTGGGTACGCTGACCTCGAACTCGTGGAGCAGGCTGACGAACAGGTACATCACGAATATTTTGCACACTCTAAAGAAAAGGCATTTATTGCACACACGACCCTGCTTCACTTCCGTTTGAAATCCGACGCGACCGTTGAGCCCGCACTTGAAGAAAATGAGAAAGGAAAGTTTGAGGTCGAGTGGCTTTCAATTGCGCAAGCCAAGAAGGAAATAGTGGATCCGCTCCATAGCTACGCCCTTGCGCGCTTTACCGCGCGGACTGCGTACACCGGTGATGGCCTTCTTGCTCGCTCAGCCACCTTTAACGGACGCCCTAACCGTGAGGCGCTATGGGATATTGCTGCATCGGTTGGCGGCGAGCGCGTAAAAAATTACCGCATGCGCGACTGGCTCGTCTCTCGTCAACGCTACTGGGGTTGTCCTATTCCGGTGGTGTATGACCCAGAGGGCACGCCGCATCTTGTGCCTTCCGAGCACCTACCGTGGACACTTCCCACTGACGTTGATTTCACTCCGTCTGATGCCTCGCCACTCGCTTCCTCCAAGGAGCTCAAAGAGCGCGTGACGCGCATCTTTGGCGAAGGATGGACACCTGAATACGACACACTCGATACTTTTGTGGATTCTTCCTGGTACTACCTGCGCTACGTAGACCCAAATAACGATCACGATTTCTCGGATCAAGCGCTCATGAAGAAATGGATGCCGGTCGACCGGTATTCGGGCGGCTCCGAGCACACCACCATGCATCTTCTCTATGCACGTTTCTTCAACAAAGCGCTTTACGACCTGGCGCTCGTTCCGACAAGTGAGCCATTCCTGGAACGATTCAATCGCGGACTCATTTTGGGTCCCGACAATCAGAAAATGTCGAAGTCTAAGGGTAATGTCATAAACCCCGATGAAGTGGTGAGTAAGCACGGATCAGATGCGGTGCGCATGTACCTCGCCTTCATAGGTCCCTACAATGAGCCGGGAAGCTATCCGTGGAATCTGGACGGCGTAGAGGCTACGCGCCGCTTCCTCGACCGTGTCTACGCGCTTAAAGAGCGTATTGGCGAGCAAGAGGAGTCACCGTCAGTGCTTCGTGCGCTTGGCGTAGCGGCAGCAAAGATCGCCACCGATAATGACCGATTTAAATTCAACACGGCCATTTCCGCGCTCATGATTGCGCTTAAAGAATTGGAGACACCACCGACTATTTCAGTTGAGAGCTATCATACGTATCTTCAACTCCTTGCACCATTTGCACCGCATCTTTCAGAGCATCTGTGGGAGGAAACGGGAGGAGAGGGAAGCATACATAGCGCTTCGTGGCCGGTGCTACCTGTTGAGGCTGAAGATGAAGCGCTCATAATTGTGCAAATTAACGGAAAAAAGCGTGGTGAAATAAAATTGTCTCCTGAAGCCTCAGAAAGTGAAGCACTCAAAAAGGCGCGTGAAATCGAAGCTATTCAGGCAATTCTTCATGAAGAAAACCCTAAAAAAATCTTTTATGTAAAGGGTAGAATCTTAAACCTGGTCATGGGAGGACCCTAGGGCGGCCCCGGGGCTCGATTTGACTCATTTACCCACAGCTGGTATAACAAGACCACATTTCACATATGGCAAAAAACATCGTCAAGAAGACAGCAAAGGCCAAGACACCTACCAAGCGTCCTGCGGCTAAGCTCTCGTTCGACAGCGCGGTTCTCGTAAAGCGCCTCCTTGCGGAGGTTCCTGAGCGTGCCCGCGAAGTGCTGGTATACCGCTTTGGTCTCGGCACCTCTTCGGAGCGCGAGACTCTTGAAGCCATTGGCGAGCGTTGGGGCATTACCCGCGAGCGTGTCCGCCAGATCGAGGCATCCGGTGTTGAAGCCATTCGCAACTCCAAGGCCTTTCGTGAGGCTATCGGCTCATTCGGTGAGCTCTCCACCTATATTGAGGCGCTCGGCGGGATCGTCCCTGAGGATGTTCTTCTCTCGGGACTCGCCGCAGATGAGAAGGCGCGTAATCGTTTCCGTTTCCTCCTTGTTGTCGGTAGCGAATTCTTCCGCGAACGCGAGACTGATGACTTCTACGCGCGCTGGCACGTGGACCCTAAGACCGCCGACGTTGTGCACGGCGCACTCACGCGCCTCTACAGTCAGCTTGATGATGAAGAGGTACTTTCAGAGCGCCAAATTCTCGACCGCTTCCTCGAGGAGCTTAAGGGCGTGAATCAGGCATACCAGCAGGAGGAAATCTTGAAGCGCTGGCTCACCATCTCAAAGACCATCGCGTCAAACCCACTCGCAGAGTGGGGTAAGGCAAATGCGCCGGCTATCCGCACCAAGGGTATTCGCGACTACGCCTACCTCGTCATCAAGCAGAAGGGCGAGCCTATGCACTTCGGCGATGTGGCCAAGGCGATTGTCGACATTTTCGGCAAGAAGGCACATGTGGCAACTACCCACAACGAACTCATCAAGGATTCGCGCTTCGTGCTCGTCGGCCGCGGTCTCTACGCGCTTGCGGAATGGGGTTACAGTCCGGGTGTGGTGCGTGACGTTATTCGCACCGTTCTCGCCAAGAAGTCGCTCACGCGTGACGACGTCATTGCGGAGGTAAAGAAGGTGCGCTACGTGAAGGACAATACGATTCTCGTAAATCTAAACGACAGCCGCTACTTCAAGCGTCAGAAGGACGGCAAGTACGTCTCCGTCTAACCCACCTAATTCGTTTCTCACAGAAATCCGGACCTCGTGTCCGGATTTCTCCATTTAGAGCGGTATACTGCAACTATCTATGTCAGACGCAGGACACGGCAGTAGCGGAGGACTTCCGTTCTTTCACGCCATCGATGGACTTTTTCATAGTGCGCACGACCAGGGTGTGGCAGTGCCCGCTAAGCCATTCATCATTGCGGGCATCATGGGGTGCTTCGCGTTCCTGACCATTGCGCCCTTTCAGACCTTCTACAACTTCAGAATGGTGGTGTTGCTCTCGCCCATCTGGCTCCCAATTATTTTGGTGCGATTTGCGATCTTCCGCTTTGTGGAAGCTAATCGTGTGGCGTGGCTTGCGGGGCAAGAGTACGTGCTTCTCGAACTTAAAATACCGCGCGACGTGCGCAAGTCGCCGCTTGCGATGGAGACTATTCTCACGAACCTGCACATCGGCCCCGGTGAATCCACCTGGTACAAGAAGTATGTAAATGGTTCAGTGCGTCCCTGGTTCTCTCTAGAACTTGTATCCTTGGGTGGAAGAGTGCACTTCTACATTTGGACGCGTGCAGGATATCGCCGCGCCGTCGAAAGCTTTTTTTACGCACAGTATCCCGATCTAGAAATCGTTGAGGCCATGGACTACAGCCTCCTGACTGATCCGTCTCATGCGCCGAACAAAATGTGGGGTTGTGACTACGTAAAAGCAAAAGGCGACCCGATCCCCATCAAGACCTACGCAGAGATGATGAATCCGACGCAACCGATGGCAAAACCGGAAGAGACCATCGATTCGCTTGCGCAGGTTATCGAACTTATGGGTTCGATTGGACCCAAGGAGCAGTTCTGGGTGCAGATCATGTTCCGCGTAACGAAATCCGAGAAGTACGGCGCGGGCTTTACCTGGAAGGATGAGGCACTGCGTCTCATTGCTGAAGTGCGCGACAAGGCCGTGCGCAAAGTGAAGCGGTATGATGCGGCGGCAGGGGCACTCATCGAGGAAGAAGGATTTGGACCGCTCACCAAGGGTCAGGGAGAAGATATTTTTGCTATAGAGCGCAATGTGAACAAGCCTGGTTTTGACGTGGGTATGCGCGCGATCTATAGCGCACCCGAGGATGCGTTCCAGGGATCTATGATTAGTTTCCTTATCGGACTTTGGAAGCCAATGAGTAATGAAAACGGCAACTATCTGAAGATTACGCGTTGGGGAGCCATCTTCAATGATTTCCCGTGGGAGGACAAAAGTGGTCACCACAAAGCGCACTTGGAACATGAACTCGTAGATGCGTACCGCAGACGTGCGTTCTTCCATGAACCCTACAAGCTCGGCTGGTCCATCATGAGTACCGAAGAACTTGCGACCTTGTACCACATCCCAAGTGCGAGCGTCACCGCACCGAGTCTGCCGCGCATACAGTCGTCAACTAGTGAAGCTCCTTCTAACCTTCCTCTGTAAAGAACGCTCAAAAACCGGTGATTACTGCGTTGCGGGACCCGACTCGTCATTACGCCGTATGCCTGATACGCCTTCTCTCCTCGTTTTCCCGCGCCTTGTACTCACTCAATTTTTGAGCGTTCTCGGTTGATTTTCAAATGAAAAAGGCCGCGGTGCTCGTAAGCAACCGCGGCCTTGGCCAGTGTTATAGCTACGCATCCTTGAACATCTCTCGTGCTTTTCCGTCATGGCTTATGGTCCAGATATCGATGATCATATCACTCCAAAGTTTGTATAGACGATCCGAGGGCAGGCCGAGTCCCTCAATCTCTTCAATCTCCGGAAAGACTACCCACCACACTTTGCCGATCTGCTGCTTCATGCCCGCGTATTCACACGGGCCTTCCACATCGAGCCGTTTCGACCCGTTAGTCGGATCAAGGAAATGTACCTTTTTACCTTTAAGGATAACCATACGCACGTCGAGTAGGGGCGTCGTGCCATCCAAAGAACTCACCTCCTTCCTATCGCTACACCTTCGTTCGGTACCTATAGCATTACAACTTCCAGGATTCTGTCAAGGATGCTATGACTAATGCATGAAGGTGAAAGGAAAAACTATTTTTGTTGGCTTATCTGGCGGCGTCGACTCAGCCGTGACTGCCGCGCTTCTCCAGGAAGCGGGTGCAGACGTCGTGGGTGTCTTCATACAGGGCTGGTATCCACCAGGCATGCCCTGCACCTGGCGAAGCGATCGTCGGGATGCTATGCGCGTGGCAGCGCGCCTCAACATTCCATTTCATACTCTGAACGCAGAGAAAGAATACAAGGAAAGTGTCATTGACTATCTGCTGCGCGAGTACAAAGCGGGCCGTACCCCGAACCCCGACATCATGTGTAATCGTGAGGTGAAGTTCGGCGCGTTTTATAGGTTTGCTAAAGAACACGGCACGGACTATATAGCGACCGGTCACTACGCAATGACAGAAGAAGGGAAATTGCTGCGCGGCGTGGATGAGGGAAAAGATCAGAGCTATTTCTTGTGGGCCGTTCCATCTGACGCACTTGCAATGACGCTGTTTCCGCTTGGGGAACAAAAGAAAGACGAGACCAGACGGCTCGCCAAAAAATTTAATCTGCCGAACGCCACAAAGCGTGACAGTCAGGGTATTTGTTTCCTCGGCTCCATCTCGGTAGATGATTTCCTGCGTGCTGAATTCGGCACGAAGGCAGGAGTGGTCGTCGATGAGCAGGGAAGTGAAATAGGTGCGCATGACGGCGCTGTGCTCCACACGATAGGTGAGCGCCTATCGCTCGCAGACGGCCCCTGGTACGTCACCAAGAAGGATATGGAGCGCAATGTGCTCACCGTCGCGCACGAGCGCCTCACGCCCACACAGACTGGTGCAATTCATCTCACTGACACTAATTGGCTCGAGAACACATCACCTGATGAAATTCTTACTGCACAGTATCGTTATCACGGTCCTCGCATCGAAGGCACGTTGTCTGCCGATCGCACGTCGTTTACTCCAACCACTGATGTGCCCGAAGCGCTCGCGAGCGGTCAGTCGCTGGTTATCTACAGTGGAGAGCTCTGCATAGGAGGTGGTATCATCCAGTAACGAAGCAAACTGCCGCATATGCGGATGTCTTGCGCAGTTAATCTATGCAACCTGAAATCATTAAAGCAGACGGGACCATCGAGCCATTCGACGGAATGAAGCTCGAGTCGTCGCTCCGTAAGGCCGGTGCGTCGGACCACACCGCAGAACGCATTCGTCGCACCATCGAATCCTCCATATCAGCAGCAGCAGAATCAACAGAAATTTATAAGCGGGCATTCCAGATGCTTCGTCACGACAACCGTCCTTCGGCGGCCCGGTATAGTCTGCGCCGTGCGCTCTTTGAATTTGGTCCATCAGGGCATCCATTTGAGGACTTCGTTGCTGAAATTTATAAGAAGGAAGGATGGACGGTTGAGGGACGCAGAATGATTCCTGGTAAATGCGTACCGCACGAGGTTGATGTGTACGCAACGCGTAACGGCGAATACCTCGCCGCGGAACTCAAATATCATAATGACCCCGGCTACAAGACCGATGTGAAGGTTGCTTTGTACGTGAAGGCGCGTTTCGATGACATTTGGCAGTGCGACCCAAAAACCGATAACACGTGCCCCGTAGATAGCGGTTTTTTGATCACGAATACTAAATTTACGACCCACGCTATCCAGTACGCGAAGTGCTCGGGCCTCGGTCTCCTTGGGTGGAGCTATCCGCATCAGGGCAATCTCTATGACCGCATCGTGGCGAGCGGCATATACCCGATTACCGCACTTACCACGCTCAAGAAGGCTGAGAAACGGCTTCTCATCGACAAGAACATCGTCACTTGCGAACAGGTCGCCAATCATCGCGAGCTACTGCGCGAGCTCGGCATTACGCCCGAGCGCATGGGCGCCATTATTGCGGAGACCAAGACTATTTGTGAGCCTCACTAGCAAAGCTGGTAGAATGTAACAAATGTCAGAATTCAAGAAATACAATCCTAATCGCTCTAAAGACTGGAACTATGGCGGCCCTAAGTGGCGCCTTTCTCGCTCCAAGATCGAACTTTTCAATGAGTGCCCGCGCTGCTTCTATCTCGACAATAAGCTCGGAACGGCTCGTCCGCGCGGCCCAGCGTTCACGCTCAATATTGCGGTAGACGCACTTCTGAAGAAAGAATTCGATGTGCATCGTGCAAACGGAAGCGCGCACCCGCTTATGGACGCGTACAAAATTGACGCAGTGCCCTTTGCACACAAGAACATGAATACGTGGCGGGAGAACTTTGAAGGAGTGGAGTTCTTTCATGCGCCGACCGGATTTACTATATCGGGTGCCGTAGACGATATATGGGTCAACAAAGCGGGAGAACTTATGGTGGTCGACTACAAGGCCACGTCGAAGGCGGGCACGATAAAAACGCTCTCGGATTCTTCCTGGGAGGGTTCTTACAAACGTCAGATGGGTGTGTATCAGTGGCTGCTTCGCAATAACGGATTTACCGTGTCACCCATGGGCTACTTTGTGTATGCAAACGCGAGCGCAGACGGCGAGGCATTTGACGGCAAGCTCGACTTTGAGGTTACCGTCGTGCCGTGCGAAGGCGACACGGATTGGATAGATGACATTCTGCCGCGCATCAAGGCTGCGCTTGATTCGGATGCTATTCCACCAACCGGGGAAGTCTGTGAATTCTGCCCGTATCGGGAGGCGGCGGGTAAGAAACTTCTCGCGCTTCACAAAGC
>CAYIKA010000004.1:2566-5594 GCA_964363905.1 uncultured Candidatus Saccharibacteria bacterium | reverse complement strand
AGCGATACAGGCGAGAAGCCTGACACCACAGACGGAGACCTATCGCGCTGGGCTACCCAGGGCGTACTGCTCCTGAACGCAACGCTCACCGTGAAGGCCGCAACTGCCGGTTCGCACCAAGGCAAGGGATGGGAACTATTTACGGATGCCGTCGTTAAAGCGCTTTCGGATGAGCGTGAACATTTGGTGTTTATTCTGTGGGGCAACTACGCCAAACAAAAGGGCGCGCACATTGATCGCACTAAGCATTTGGTAATTGAATCCGCACACCCGTCACCCTTCTCCGCTGCAAACGGTTTTTTTGGTTCCAAACCGTTTAGGAAAACAAATGCGTACCTAGAAGAGCATGGAGAAAAGCCTATAGATTGGCGCTGATTACCAAACCATCTGACGATCTTTTGGTGCGCGGTAAAGTTTGTCACCCTTCTTAATCCCATACGCTTCGTAAAATGGTTCAAAGTTTGATACCGGACCATTGATGCGGAATTTACCGGGAGAATGCGGGTCGGTAAGCACCTGCATTTTTTCAAACTCAGGACGTACGTTCTCACGCTCGAAGAGTGCAAACCCGAGGAAGAATCGTTGCTCTGGCGTGTACCCACCCACGTCCTTCCGGCCGGTGCGTGCAAGCTGCAGCTGGTACGCATCATAGGCGATGGAGAGCCCGCCGAGGTCCGCGATATTCTCGCCGAGGGTGAGTTTGCCATTCACCTTTACGCCGTCAGCTACGGTGTATGTATCGAATTGTTTGCGCACCATTTCAGCTTTCTTCTCAAACTGTTTGCGGTCATCCTTGGTCCACCAGCTCTTTAAGTTGCCTTTTGAATCGAACTTCGATCCCTCGTCATCAAACCCATGAGTGATCTCGTGACCGATGACCTCACCAATGGAGCCGTAGTTCAGCGCGTCGTCAGCGGTGAGGCTGAAGAATGGGGGCTGAAGAATCGCAGCAGGGAACACAATGTCGTTTAGGTTTGGTGCAAAGTACGCATTCACCGTCTGTGGATACATGTACCATTCGGCGCGATCTATAGGTCCCTTCAATTTCTTGATTGCGCGCTTATGTTCAAATTCGTTCGAGCGGATGATATTGCCGACGTAATCGTCAGAACGAATAATAAGTCCACGGTAGCTCTTCCATTTCGACGGATAGCCAATCTTACGGTTGAACGCACCGAGCTTCGCAAGTGCTTTCTTCTTTGTTGCAGGCGTCATCCAGTCGAGCGATTTGAGACGTGCTTCGTAGGCAGTGAATAGGTCATCCACCAAACGATCCATTTTCTTCTTAGCCTCCTCGGTAAAGTGCTTCTTTACGTATATTTGTCCCAGAAGCTCACCCACATGTGCGTTTACGTTCCCAAGCACGCGACGCCAGAGAGGCTTCATGGCTTTGGTACCTGTGAGTACCGTCCCGTAGAACGAGAACGACTCCTTTACGAAGCGGTCAGAGAGCGCGCCCGAGAAATCATTTACGAGGTGCCACTCGGCATAGGTTTTCAGGTCATCGAGTGCTGTTGTTTTGAAAAGTCGTGCGATGCCCGCAAAGAACTCAGGCTGCATGACGATGACTTCCTTTACTTCCGCACCCGTGCGTTTCAGATACGCTTTCCAGTCGATCCCCGGTGCGTGCTTCTGAAATTTCGCGACCGACATTTTGTGATAGGTCTTGTCCGGGTCGCGACGGTCCTCTTTTTTCATCGAAATCTTTGCGAGCTCTGTTTCGATACGTAAGAGGGTGGCCGTATGCTTCTTCGCTTCTGCAGCGTTATAGCCCATAAGCTTGAAGAGACGCTCGACGTGAAGAGTGTACGCATCGCGTACCCGTACTGATTCGGCGTCATTGTTTAGATAGTAGTCACGGTCCGGCATGCCGAGGCCGTCCTGCACCATGTGGAGTAAGTAGCGCTCGCTGTTCTTTGCGTCCTGATCAATGCCTGCACCCCAGAACATACCCGCGCCTATGCGGTGGAGATGGGCAATAACTGCCTCGAGCGCTTCGTGGTCACGCGCGTTCGCTATTTTTGTACGAAATGGTGCGAGCGGCTTACTGTCGAGCGCGTTGCGCCGCTTCGTGTCCATGCCCGAACGCTGGAAGTCACGGATGATCTGCTCGGGACTTCCTGTCGGAAGTGATTTCTTAGACTCGAGCTCTGCGAGAATGGCACGCAGCTGATGATCGGTCTTGTAGCGAAGTTCAACGAATGAACCCCAACGCGACTCTTCCTTCGGAATTGCGTGCGTTTTGATCCATCCTCCGTTAGCATAGTGAAAGAAGTCATCTTGAGGACGCACACTTGCGTCCATTCCCTTGGTATCAAATCCCCATCCTTTGTGTGTAGCCATGGGGCGATTATAGCGGAAAGGTACCAAGCCACCTACCTACACACTTGACAAATCTGTACAAGTGTGTATATAATATATACAGGAAATGGAGGAAGTTATGCCTCATCGCAGCTCACCGCATCTGACTCGGCAAGAACGTCTCGACATCGAACACGACACCCGTCCGCAGGTCGACTACACGGCCATGATTCGCGAACACGAAGCGCGCGGCCTGAAGGGCCCCATCCCGGTCTATCACTCGACCAGCAAGCCGCCTCATCATTAAAGTCCCGAAGGAGTCTCGACTCCGTCGGGGCTTCTTCATATATATATGATACTTTTTTGACCTGCTGGCCTGTGATAAGGTCAAGGTTATGACCGTTTCAGAAGTACGTAAGCGCTATCTCGCATTCTTTGCGGCGCGAGGCCACGTTGTCATTCCGTCGGCGCCCATCGTACCGGGCAACGACCCAACCACACTCTTCACCTCGTCCGGCATGCAGCCACTCGTGCCGTACCTCCTCGGCAAGGACCATCCTGCTGGTAATCGCGTTACCAACTCCCAGATGTCGTTTCGTGCGGGCGACATAGAAGAGGTGGGCGATAACCGCCACACCACATTCTTTGAGATGCTGGGCAATTGGTCCTTGGGTGACTACTTCAAGAAGGAACAGCTTCCGTGGTTTTTTGAATTTCTTACGAATAA
>CAYIKA010000004.1:0-2466 GCA_964363905.1 uncultured Candidatus Saccharibacteria bacterium | reverse complement strand
AAGTGGGGCGCTAAGTGTCACCCAAACTGCGATTGCGGACGTTTTGTGGAGATAGGGAACTCGGTGTTCATGCAATTTGTGAAGAATGCTGACGGATCGTTCTCAGAGCTTCCGAAGCGCAACGTCGACTTCGGAGGTGGTCTCGAGCGCCTTACCTTTGCAACGGAGAACACCCCCGACGTGTTCCTCATCGACGTATTTGCTGCACCTATTTCAATACTTGAAAGTCGCAGCGACAAGAAATACGGAGAGAGCGAGGAAGTCACGCGCGCATTCCGCATTGTTCTGGACCACATGCGTGCAGCGTCGTTTATGCTCGCCGAAGGAGTTCTGCCATCCAACACTGAAGCAGGCTACGTACTTCGACGTCTCATCCGTCGCTCCATTCGTGAAGCAGATCGCCTTGGCATTAAGGATGCAGTGCTTGCTGACGTCGCAAAGGGATACGGCGAAGTGTATGCGGATCAGTACGCGCATGTGCTTGGTCATGCGGACAAAATCCGTGAGGAACTTGAGAAAGAAGAAGAAAAGTTCCGCAAAACACTCTCGCAGGGGCTTCGTGAGTTTGAAAAGCTCGTGCAGAAGCGCGAAGTAAGTGCGGATGATGCATTTGTGCTCTTCACCAGTTACGGATTCCCCGTCGAGCTCACCGAAGAACTCGCGAAAGAACGCGGCATCACACTCGATGCTGACGCGGTCGCTGCAAAGATGAAAGAGCACCAGGACACTTCGCGCGCCGGTGGCGCCCAGCGCTTTGCTGGAGGTCTCGCCGATCATTCCGAACAGACGGTGCGCTACCACACCACCCACCACATTCTCCTTAAGGCGCTCCAGATGGTGCTTGGTCCCGAGGTTAAGCAGCGTGGCAGCAACATTACCGCAGAGCGTCTTCGTATAGACTTTGCCTCTCCAGGCAAAATGACCGACGAACAGAAAGCTGAAGTCGAAAACATTGTAAATGAAATCATATATCAGGATCTGCCGGTCACGCGCACCGTTATGCCACGCGAAGAGGCGGAAAAGCTCGGTGCTGAGATGGAATTCGGTGTGAAGTATCCCGACATGGTGTCGGTGTATTCAGTCGGCCCTATTCACGCCACTGACGAGACTCCTGATATTCCAAACGCATTTTCTCTTGAGTTCTGCGGTGGACCACACGTCACTAACACGCGCGAAATCCATGCAGGCGACAAGAAAGTAAAAATCCAAAAGGAGGAAGCAGTCGCTGCGGGCATCCGCCGCATCAAGGCAGTGCTGGTGTAACGCACAAGTTTAAACTCAAGGTGATAGAAAACAAAAGAAGCCCCGAAGGGCTTCTGGCGCTAGATGCTACTACTCGGTCTGCTTCGGACCAGGAACGTCAAGCTGCAGGAGCGGCAACAAAAGTTGGCGCCACTGATCAATGGTGCCGAATACGCCATTGATCTCGAGAGTATCGGTGTGTAGATCCCTGGTAGGGTCGTCGTCGTAGTTGATTTCCAAGCGAGAATCACAACACCCGAAACCGCAACGAATCAAAAGACGCGGAATGCGAACGCCACCTTTTTTGGCACGACCCTTTCCTTCGGTAACCCGAAGAGGCATCAGGCCTCCATGGCCACGGTCCTCAATTTTCCTGACAACAGGCATCTGAATCTCCAAAATGCGTTTCTGCCAGAAAACTACCATAGCCTGCACAAGGTACAAGCGTCGTCCTACCGGATGACTCGCGCTACAATGCGCACATATGGCAGTCGGCAAAGTAGTCTCCAATCGCTTCAGAAATGAGAAAGGGGATGATGTATACGTACGGGTGAGCGAAGAACCGGTGGTAGATACTGAAGGCGTTCTCCTGTATGTGCAGGGTCCTGATTCTGATGCCGAAATGCATGTCACTCGACAAGAGGCGCACGAACTCTTGATGGCTTTAACAAAACTCCTACGACCTGGTAGTCGAAGATAATTAATTCTTTTCATCCGCCAATACGGCTCCTGCTATACTCCACTCGATGGGTATTTTTGGACCAGGAAAAAGGAAGCGCGTTGTTGCGCTCGTTGATATCAGTTCTGCGTCGGTCCGCGGCGCTTATGCGCATATAGAGGAAGGCAAGCCGCCCACCATCTACTACACCGCCTACATACCAATTGATATTGGTTCAGGCGAGTCTGCTGAAGTCGCAGACCCGACCGCGGCCGACATGCTCCGTGCGCTCGAGCGCCTTGCCGACAAACTCGTGCGCGAAGGCGCACCCGTCCTCCACGAAACATTCGGTTCGGGCGAAGTTGAGGGAATATTTGTATCGGTCGGGGCACCCTGGCAGGAGACCTCGGTGCGTGTCGAGCGTATAGAGACAGGAAAGGCATTTATGTTCACCAAGGCGCTTTTGGACGAGGCAACGAAGCGCAACGACACCAATATTCCAGAAGGCCGTAGGGAGTCGGGTGAGGCGGTTATAGCGACCCTTTTGAACGGCTACGACACTGCGC
>CAYIKA010000003.1:20747-23692 GCA_964363905.1 uncultured Candidatus Saccharibacteria bacterium | reverse complement strand
CGGCGAGTGTGCGTCGTGCGCTCTTGAACGCGTACCGCCACTTCGAAACCCCGCTTGAGCTCTTCGTTTACGACAACGAAGGGTTCAAAGAATACCGCGGACCAGGAGGCCAGGGTGCCTGCCGTCAGCAGGCCTGGAGTGCCGCCGCGCTCCTGGCGACCCTCGCACGCGAAGGACTTTGACGCCTTGAACGTGTTCAGGCATAGTTTCTGTATATGGAGAGAGAAGATGATCTAACAATTGAACGCGACGGACAGGAAGAAGATGGTATGAGTGAGAGCGATATCGCCGACCAAGAAGCACGCGCTGACAATCGTCTCGGAAAACTAAAGCGCGAGCTTGAAACCACCAAGCGTGAGCGTCAGGAATATATGGACGGGTGGCAACGCTCCAAGGCCGACTACGTAAACGCACTGAAACGTTTCGAGAGTGAGCGCGATGCAGCCAAAGAGGCGGGGCTCGTTAAGGCAATCGGTGCGCTTGTGCCAGCCTACGACGCACTCGAGCGTGCAAAGGAGCATGGGGATGTGCCTCCAGGATTCGAGGGCATCATCAAGCAAATCGAAGGGGCCTTTGAAAAACTAGGGGTCACACAGATTGGCCAAGTTGGTGAAGCGTTTGACCCCTCGCGCCACGAAGCACTCGGCACAGACACTACTGATGACTCTTCAAAGGATGATCAGGTGACCGCCGTGCTTGAAAAAGGCTACCAGGTGGGCGAGAGTGTGCTCCGCCCTGCGCGCGTTCGGGTCGCTCACTACGAGGCTTGAAGGCCCGTGCGGACAGGCGTAGAATACGAACACGTCGGCGAAGGGATAACAAATTTAGGATACGCATTTACTAGGGTTCGCTAGACCTTATTTCACTATGGCAAAAATTCTCGGTATTGATTTGGGCACCACAAACTCAGCAATGGCCATCATGGAAGGTGGTGAGCCGCGCGTGCTTGAGAACGCAGAGGGAGGACGCACAACGCCTTCGGTTGTTGCTATCGCAAAAAACGGCGAACGCCTCGTGGGCACCCTCGCAAAGCGCCAGGCCGTCACCAACCCAAAAAACACGATCTACGGCATCAAGCGCTTCATGGGTCACCGCGCTTCTGACGACGTGGTGGTAAAGGATAAAGATATCGTTCCCTACGAAATCAAAGCTGCGTCAGACGGCGGAGTTGTCGTGCATCTCGGTGAGAAGGACTATCGTCCTGAGGAAGTGTCTGCAATGATTCTTTCGAAACTGAAGGCAGACGCGGAAGCAAAACTCGGCGAGAAGATCACCGAAGCAGTCATCACCGTACCCGCGTACTTTGACGATGCACAGCGCGCAGCTACGAAAGCGGCCGGACAGGTCGCGGGACTCGATGTGAAGCGCATCATCAACGAGCCAACGGCCGCAGCGCTCGCCTACGGATTTAATAAGAAGAAGGATGAAAAGATCGTGGTCTATGACTTCGGCGGTGGTACGTTCGATGTGTCCGTACTTGAAGTAGGTGACGACGTTATCGAAGTGAAGTCGACTGATGGCGACAGTCACATGGGTGGTCGCGATATCGACCAGAAAATCGTGCGCTTCCTCGCCGATGAATTCAAAAAGCAGTCCGGCATCGATGTTACCAAAGACCCGCTCGCACTCCAGCGCCTCGACGAGGGTGCAGAGAAAGCCAAGCACGAACTCTCGACCGCAAACGAGACCGAGGTAAACATTCCATTCATTACCGTTGACTCGAGCGGCAACCCACAGCACTTGCTCGTAAAGCTTTCGCGGGCAACGCTTGAATCGCTTGCTGAGGAGTACGTCACCCGTTCGCTCGACATCACCAAGCGCGCGCTTGAAGCCTCTGGTATGAAGGCGGCAGAAATTAGCGAGGTCATTCTTGTCGGCGGCCAGACGCGCATGCCAAAGATTCAGGAAGAGGTTGAGAAACTCTTCGGAAAGAAGCCGCATCGCGACGTGAACCCAGACGAAGTGGTAGCTATCGGTGCTGCCATTCAGGCCGGTATTCTCCAGGGCGACGTGAAGGACATTCTTCTTGTGGATGTTATTCCGCTCTCGCTCTCCATTGAAACCATGGGAGGTGTTGCAACCAAGATCATCGAACGCAATACGGCGATCCCAACCTCACGTAGTCAGACGTTCTCCACCGCAAGCGACAACCAGCCAAACGTTGAAATCAACGTAACGCAGGGAGAGCGCGCAATGTCGAACGACAACAAGTCGCTCGGTCGCTTCATGCTCGAGGGTATTCCTCCAGCTCCCCGCGGCATGCCGCAGGTGGAAGTGACCTTTGATGTGGACTCGAACGGTATCCTCACCGTGAAAGCGAAGGAAAAGACCACGGGCAAAGAACAATCCATTCGTATCGAGGGTTCAACCGGTCTCTCGACGGAAGACATTGAAAAGATGAAGGCCGACGCTGAGGCTCATGCAGTAGATGACCAGAAGCGCAAAGACGCGGTAGAAGCCAAGAACATCGCTGAGCAAATGATCTACACTGCGGAGAAGGCCGTAAAAGATAACGGCGACAAAGTGGATGCGGCAGTCGTGACCGAGGTTAACGAAAAAATTGCAGCACTTAAAACAGCGCGCGAAGGGGAAGACGTCGAGGCGATCAAGGCGGCAACAGAAGCGCTCTCGACCTCACTCTCAAAAATTGGCGAGGCCATGATGAAAAATCAGCCAGAAGCAGGTGCACCTGCCACTGGAGCTGACACACCAAGTGAGCCAGGAGCCACCGACGCGGAGTTCACCGAAAAGCCACCGGAAGCTTAATAGCACTCAAGGTCCCGCACTGACGGGTCCTTGGCCTATATTGACACATAAGCAAATATGAGGTATTCCATATCCAGAGTTCACTGTAGGAGCACCTATGAAAACCGTGTATGCGTGTCTGGTGAGCGCACTTCTGCTTGCCGGGTGCAACCAAGCTGCAGTGGCCGAAAGCAGGCCAC
>CAYIKA010000003.1:9554-20647 GCA_964363905.1 uncultured Candidatus Saccharibacteria bacterium | reverse complement strand
GAGCGTGAGTACCGAAAGGCGCCTGAGTGGGTCATCTGGGTGATCCTGGCCGTCTTCTTCGCAGGGATCGCGTATTTTGTGCTTCCGTGGTGGGTGCAGGGAAATTCTTTTGCCCATCTGTGGAGCGCGGACGAATTGCCGGCAGTAGACGCAGCTCCTCTGCAATCAGCAGAAGACAGCGTCGCACCCGTCAGCTGAACACCTCCCGATCTTCGCCCAATCAATCGGCGGCACATTCCTGTGCCGCCGATTTTTTTGCGTCTTCTTCAGTGCCCGCATCCACACTTTCTCACGATCGTGAGAAAGTGTGGATTTTTATAAATATAATTCAATACTTCCCTAAACACTGATCGGCGAATCTCAGCACCGTCCCCAACTTTGCTCGATCGAGCAAAGTTGGGGACATGGAAAACTAAGAAAAAATGAAGAGTTGAAGAAAATTTGCACGACGAAAAGGTAATTTTGCGGGAGAAAATGAGAAGGTGTAGTATCACTGTATGTCCAAGAACTATTACGAAGTGCTGGGAGTCGACAAGAAGGCGACCTCGGACGATATCAAGAAGGCGTTCCGTAAACTCGCGCAGAAGCACCATCCCGACAAAGGTGGTGACGAGAGTAAGTTCAAGGAAATCACTGAGGCCTACTCCATCCTGAGCGACGACAAACGCCGTCGCGAATACGATTCCTATGGTCAAACATTCCCGGGCGGCAATCAAAATGCCGGAGCCGGTGGCTTCGACTTTTCCGGATTTCAGAATGGCAACATAGAGTTCGATCTCTCTGATTTGTTTGAAGGATTCGGAGACATTTTTGGTGCCGGAAACGCACGGGGCGGTGGCCGCAATAAGCGCGGCCGCGATATTTCCATAGACATAGAAGTGACATTCAAGGAATCTATTCAGGGCGTGACGCGCAAGGTACTCATTACAAAAGTCGGCACCTGTGACATTTGTAGCGGTTCGGGCGCAAAGCCAGGTACTGAAATGAAAACCTGTGAGACCTGTAATGGCGCAGGACGCATTCATGAGACGCGCAATTCGCCCTTTGGTACGTTTGCGAGCGTGCGCAATTGTCCTACCTGTGAGGGAAGCGGCAAGATTCCAAAAGAAAAGTGTGCGACGTGTCAGGGTCGTGGCGTGAAGAAGCAGGAAGAGGAAATTAAGGTCGTTATTCCAGCCGGACTTGATAGTGGCGAGATGATTCGCATGCCAGGACTTGGTGAAGCAGTGAAGGGTGGCACGTCGGGGGACCTGTATGTAAAGGTCCATGTGAAGCCGCACCCAGTTTTCGCCAAGCACGGACTGAACCTCGTCATGGACATGCCACTCAAGCTTACTGACGCGCTTCTGGGTACCCAGGTGACGGTCGAGACCGTGGATGGGAAGAAGCTCGAGGTCAAAGTGCCTCCTATGGATAAGACTGAGGAGACACTGCGTCTCAAGGGCCGTGGCGTACACATCGAGAGCGCACAGGGCGATCTGCTTATCCGTCTTTCAGTCTCCATGCCAAAGAAGCTCTCTACCAAGACCAAGAAGGCAATCGAAGACCTGAAATCAGAAGGACTCTAGTCACAGTTGCATTCGGTAGCAGGAAAGAGCATCAGGTATACTTGGGCGTATGGATATTAATTCCGTTGCTGACCAAGTTTCGGGCTTTGCTACCACGGGCGCAGTAAGTGCATGGCTTCTCGCGGGGAATTTCATGATTCTCGTTGGCCTTACGGTCGCGATGATTCTTTTCTCCTACAAAGCAGGGCGCGGCGGCATTATTTCGCTCATCGTGGCGCTCTATGCAGGCTACGCGATTTATATGGTATTCCCGTACACGGATGCCATCATCAAGGCCGGTGGTACACCACTCATAAAGGCAGTCATTAGTGGTGTTATTTTCATTATTGCCACGTTCATTCCTTTTCATTTTATTCAGAGACTTACTGGTGGAGGATTCGGCGTTCTGTCAGTCGTGCCGCGCTTTGTGCTTTCATTTCTTGCTGCCGCATTTGTGCTCGCACTCGCATATCACGTCTTTGATATCAGCGATATCTATAAATTCCCCGCACCACTCAATCAGCTGTTTGCTCCAGACGGCTATTTCTTCTGGTGGTTCATTGCGCCGATGATCGGACTCATCGTGTTGGTGCACTAAATAGATTTTTTCGGTTTTGTAAAGGCTTCGTGCTATACTGCCTGAATGCCAACTGAGGAGCGTGCAAAGAAAATAAAAGTTAAAGCGGTCATCGCACGGTATTACCGGGCGCTTTTGGTGTACCCCTGGCTTCTTATATTCGCAATTGTCGGCGCAGCAGGACTCGAAGCGTCCAACGTTATTGCGCCGCTGTACATGCGTCAATTCATCAACCTCCTTGCGGGTAGTGAGCCCTCGCAGGCGCTCATGGTGACGCTATTCTCGACCCTCGGCATCTTCGCGCTGGTGAATTTCATTAGCTGGATCTTTCAGCGGGTGAGGATGAGCGCCATCAGTCTTCTGGAGTCGAGAGTGATGCGCGATCTCTCAAATCAGGCGTTTGCGTACATGCTTGGGCATTCGCACGACTTCTTCATCTCGAATTTTGCAGGAACCCTGACCCGTCGCGTGAATCGCTACGCGCGCGCCTTTGAACAGGTATTTGATAGCTTTATTCTTACTTTTTTCCCGACCGCGCTTTTTGCGATCGGGACCATCATCGTGCTCTCGCTCCAGAGCGCACTTCTCGGTGTCGGACTCTTGGTATGGACCGCCGGATTCTTTGTACTCCAGGTATTCATGACGCGTTGGCGCCAGGTTTACAAAGTCATCCGTAGTGCTGAAGACAGCAAGGTGACCGGTATTCTTTCCGACACTATTGGGAATCAGCTCACCATCACGCTCTTTGCCTCAAAGGGTCAGGAACAGCGTTTCTTTGGGGACGCTATTGAGCGATGGATGCAGGCAAATCTTAAATCCTGGAATGCGGACAACCTCATCTATTCTATTCAGGGTATTTTTGCGATCGTGAGCGAGGTCGGACTTCTCGCCGCCGGCGTCTACCTTTGGAGTAAGGGTGCACTTACCGTCGGAGACTTCGTGCTCATCCAGGTGTATGTACTTGGTCTCATGAACCGCATCTGGGATATCGGCCACACCATGCGTAGGCTTAGTGATTCCATGTCCGACGCGTCGGAAATGGTGCACATCTTCGAGACTCCGCATGAAATTATCGATGCTAGAGCGGCGAAGCCGCTCGTAGTGACGGCCGGATCCATCGATTTCAAGGATGTCTCGTTCGGATTTAATGAAAGTCGCTCTATTTTGAGTAATCTTGATCTATCAATTGCTCCTGGTGAAAAAGTCGCGCTCGTGGGCCCGTCCGGAGCAGGGAAGTCGACCATTACCAAGCTTCTATTGCGTCTGTATGACGCCACCGCGGGTACTATCCGCGTGGACGGCCAGGACATAAGCCTGGTGACCCAGGAGAGTCTCCGTTCAAATATCTCATTCGTGCCGCAAGAGCCGGTTCTCTTTCACCGCACGCTCCGCGAAAACATTTCCTACGGCAAACCTGACGCCTCTCTTGAAGAGGTTATTGAAGCAGCAAAGAAGGCGCACTGTCACGAGTTCATCAACGCACTCCCGGATAAATATGAGACCTATGTGGGCGAGCGTGGCGTGAAGTTGTCGGGTGGCGAGCGCCAGCGCGTCGCTATTGCCCGCGCAATTCTAAAGAACGCACCCGTTCTGGTGCTTGATGAAGCAACGTCGAGTCTCGACTCAGAGTCCGAGGCGCTTATTCAGGACGCACTCCTGGTCCTTATGCAGGGAAAGACAGTCATCGTCATTGCGCACCGTCTCTCCACCATCATGCACATGGACCGCATTGTCGTCATTGAGAACGGACAAATAGCCGCTGAGGGCACCCATGACGGGCTTTTGAGCGAGGAGAATAGTCTCTATGCTAAGCTCTGGAATATCCAGGCCGGCGGCTTCATGAGTGACGACTAACTAGAGAGGCTCGCTTGCGGCGACTGCGACGACCATAATCAGGAAAAACAGGCCGAATCCGGTGAAGATAGCGGCGGGGTAAGGGTGTGCCAAATGGCCAAGAAACCACATAAAAAAGCCCCCGACTGAGAGGGTGAGCCCAACAACCATAAACGCACTTTTCATCGGGGCATTCTAGCCTAACTTGACTTAAAAAGCTCTTTTACATGCTATTGTTCCCAGATACGTATGATTGGCTGGGTTAAGCGGCATCACAAAAAGATTCGAGATATTGGTGTTGGTCTCGCAATCTTCGAGGGGTTTAATTTTGTATACGATTGGCTTTTTTACCCATTCGCTCTCTGGTACTGGGGTCTGGCTATTGGTGCAGCTGTAGTGACTGTCGGTTCTTTGGTCATAAACGTGATTGTCTTTGCTGTCTATGAATACATGGCTGTTGATTGGCTGGGCGCACACGCACTACGTCAATTAGAGGAGAAAGAAAATAAGAATAGCCTTGAAAAACTTGCTACATGGATAGGGAAAAAGAAAACAACTTTGTGGGAGAAGATCGCTAGTCCTATTGTGTTTGTGCTACTCACCCTTCCAATTGACCCAGTAATCGTAGCGATCCACCATAAAAGAAAGCACTTCGACGGGCTTGTTTGGCGAGATTGGGGTCTGCTTTTGGCAGCAACTTTAGCCGCAAATGCTTGGTGGCTTATTAAAGTAGGCACCGTTATTGAGATTGTGAAATTTGTATGGAATTGGTTAGTGTAGCTACAACATGACACCAAATGGTTTGAGACCTTGGGAGGTAGACATAGATGCGCTTCTGGCGGATAGGGTAGCTTTTGATGATTTCATATACACCCCACTACAAGAAGCCGTTGAGCAAATCGAGAAAAGAGACAAGGACTCTGACCTACAGGAATATGTAGAGAATTCACTGTCTAATACTGGTATTCCCGAAGTAATGAGGAACAAGAAAAGTATTGTCCTTTTTAGACATATTGCTACGTCTAACTATGAAATAAACCGTTTTGCAATGTGCGCTGATATCCTCGAAGCATTTCAGCCGCTTATTCTTGAATATACGGAGGATAAGTTTAATGACCGAAATGAGGGTAAGTATTTTCTCGGCAAACTTCGATTTCACAAAGGAGTTAATAAAATGGGAGAACCAATATATGAGCACTCCAATATTATAAATTTTAACGAAAGTAATAATAAACCAATTTCTTCAATTCTTACTCACTGGGGTCAACCGCTCGTAGAATTCCATCATGAGCTATTTGCTAAGAATTTCCCGCAGCTTAAAAACAGTCCTCACGATTTATCCGGATGGCTTCATGCCGTAGGACCAAGTGCTCGAGAATATTACAAGGCCTTTTTTACGTTGTTTGTAAGAGATGGAATTCTGTTTGAGAACTTTCTCATGGACGGCAAAGAGCATTCCTTCACTAGGGAAATAATTCTGCCCGCATTCATTGAAATTTGGTCACAGATAGGTGTAAAGCCGCTTATTGTCACTCTTGAACCAACACATATGGAGGGGGACCAGTTCTGGTTTTCGCATCCACATTTTATGAAAGAGCACGTCAACAACAAGTTGAATTCTGGAAAGTAAGTGCTGGTATACTCAGAAACAACATGAGCGGCCCAAAATATTTTCTCGCATGTAGTGTTCTGGTAATTGTGGTTATTGTAGGTTTTAGGTATTACCAGTACGTAATCGAGAGAAATTTTACTGTTCTCGCCAACATTTCATGTGATCCTACATCTGAAGTATGTTTTGTGAGTGATTGTTCACCGGAAGATGTGGGATGTGATCTAACACCTTATAAAAAAGTAAGTATTCGAGCTTCAGACGCACCAAAGTGTATCGAGGAGCACAATTGCGAAGCATTTAGCTGCGATGGTATTTCAACCTGCATGATTACTTATTGCAATGACTCAACGATCGAAGAGGGGGAGGTTTGTGCAGATGCAGTGGTAATAAAAAATGACAGTCCTGCAGAGGAGATAAGTTCACTTCCGAAATAATCTATGGACCTATCTAGCTTGGTTAAGATTCAATACTGTTATGACTATCTGATCAACCAAATCCCCGTTGGCTTACTTTTGTATTCTCATATTCCAACTGCAGTTGCAGCTTTATTATTCGGAGGGTACGTCCTGTTTAAAGTGCGGAAATTAACTAGCTTCACGCTTTTTGCCGTCTGCGTGGCGTTCGCTGCCTGGTGCGTATTTGACCTTGGATCGTGGTTCGCTTTCCTTGGATCATCGGAAATGATGTTTATGTGGTCTCTTCTAGACCTAGTGGCACTAATTTTCTTTGCTTTTTCCTACTATTTTCTCTACACCTTCGTTACCGGAAGAGACCTTCCTATTTGGCAAAAGATTGTAGGTGTCGTGCTCTTACTTCCGACTGCAATCACCACCCTTTTAGGGATGAATCTCACTGCGTTCGAATCAAATATTTGCGAGGCGATCGAACACACTCAAATAACAATTTATCCATACTTTGTCGAAGGCATAATTCTGTTAGGCGCATTGGTATTCTCAGTTAAAGAGTACTTACTTGCGAAAGAGCCGAAACATAAACGAGAAATATTGCTTGCGAGTGCCGGAGTTATTCTTTTCTTGGGATTCTTCTTCCTTGCTACTCTCGGTGTGGCATTCCTAGTAAATTACGATATAGGTGAATATGCGTACAATTTTGAAATTTATGGCTTGTTTGGCATGCCGGTGTTGCTCATATACCTTGGCTATCTGATTGTTCGTTATAAGGCATTTGATCTTAAAATTTTTGGTGCCCAGGCTCTTCTCGTCGCACTTATAGCTCTTATTGGTTCGGAATTTGCGTTTGTAAACTCACTTACCAACAGAATCCTTGTCGCTATCACCCTTGTTGTGACTGGCGCAATAGGAATCATGCTCATAAGAAGCGTGAGACGAGAAATTGAGCAACGCGAACGTATTGAGAAGCTTGCAAAGGATCTTGAGAGAGCCAATGCAAGACAGGTGACGCTTATTCACTTCATTACGCACCAGATTAAAGGCTTTATTTCTAAGTCTCGTAACATCTTTGCGATGACACTCGAAGGTGATTACGGACCTGTCCCTGACACCATGCGTCCCATGCTTGAGGAAGGATTCCGCTCGGATACTCAGGGTGCAACAACCATTCAGGAAATTCTTAATGCTTCGAATATTAAGAGTGGGCAAGTCACCTACAACATGCAGCCATTTGATTTGAACGCGCTCATTAAGGAAATTGGAAACACCCTTAAGCCAAGCGTTGATGCAAAGGGTCTTGCTCTCAATCTCCACATTGGTGACTCACCACTGACCTTCAAGGGTGATCGTGCGCAGCTCGTAAATGCCTTCAAGAACCTGATTGATAATTCGATCAAGTACACCCAGCAAGGCACCGTTGATGTGTCAGTCGCTCAGACTGACGGAAAGGTTCACTTCGAAATCAAAGACACGGGTGTGGGCATTACGCCGGAAGATATGCAGCACCTATTTACTGAGGGTGGTCATGGTAAAGAATCGGCGAAGATAAATGTCGAGTCGACGGGTTTTGGTCTCTATATCGTAAAGAACATCATTGAAGCTCATAAGGGCAAGGTTTGGGCAGAATCTGAGGGTGCTGGAAAGGGTAGTCGCTTCATCGTTGAACTTCCCGCATAGCAACCGAGGGTTTGCTATACTCGCTTCATGAACCTGGCTGAAGATCTAGTTGCTCGAGGGCTCGTAGAGCACGTCTCTGCGCCTATTGAAAAAGTGCTCGAGAAGAAGCGTACGATATACCTTGGTGTAGATCCGACGGCTGACTCCATGCACGTGGGACACCTCGTGCCGCTTACGACCATGAAGCGTTTGGCTTCAGACGGTCACAAAATAGTGCTTCTGGTCGGTGGTGGTACTGGCATGATCGGAGACCCTAAGGAAAAGGGCGAGCGCATCCTTCTTGATTTCAAAATCATTGAGAAAAATAAAAAAGCACTCAAGGCACAGATGCAGCGCATCGTGGGAGCTAAAATTATGGTCGTTGATAACGCGGACTGGCTTAGCAAGGTCAAGCTCATCGATTTCTTGCGCGATATCGGCAAGCACTTCACGGTTAATGAGCTCATTAAGCGCGATCTCATCAAACGTCGGCTCGAAACTCCGGACGAAAGCATTTCTTATACTGAGTTTGCTTACTCGCTTCTGCAGGGCTATGACTTTCTCGAACTCTTCCAAAAGAAGGGCGTAGACGTGCAGCTCGGGAGCTCTGATCAGTGGACCAATATTCTTTCGGGCGTTGAACTTATCCGTCGCAAGCTCGGCAAGGAAGCATTCGCACTTGCAGGCCCGCTTATTACGGACGCCTCAGGCAAAAAGTTTGGAAAGTCGGAAGGAAATGCAGTCTGGCTTGATTCTGCAAAGACTTCGCCGTATCAGTTCTATCAGTTCTGGCTCCAGCTTCCGGACGAGGGTCTCGAAAAGTACTTCAAAGTGTACACATTCCTACCGATTAGCCAGATAGAAGAGATCATTGCGCGCCATAAGGAGAATCCCGGTGCCCGCGAAGCCCAGGAGACACTTGCGCGTGTCGTGACTGAAGTGGTTCATGGTCCCGCAGCTGCAGCCACAGCCGCTGCAGCATCAAGTGCACTTTTCGGAGGTAGTCTTGCTGATCTTCCCAGGGAAGCGATAACGGTTATTACGTCTGAAGCACCGACAATTCCAGTAAGACGTTCTGACATTGCAAAAGGACTGACCGTACTCGATGCGCTTGCCACCTCTACACTCACTTCATCAAAGTCTGATGCACGCAGACTGATTGAGGCGAAGGGTATAAACCTGAATGGCATCACGGTCGAGTCTGTCGACCAGAAGCTTAGGGATACCGACTTCGCGAGCGGTCTGGCACTACTAAAGAAAGGAAAACGGGAAGTCTCGGTCCTCGTTTTGAAATAGAGGCCAGAATGTCGTATAGTGCGGTATTGCGTCGGTGGTAGAGTGGTCAATTACAACAGGCTGTAAACCTGTCGGCTTCGGCCTACGAAGGTTCGAATCCTTCCCGGCGCACCAGAAATATGTCCCCTTTGGGGACTTTTTCGTTTGTGCGCCGTAGCTCGTCTGGGAGACGAGCGGGAAGGATTCGAAGATGTTGCGAGCATTTTACGGGAGCCTGCGAACCGAAAAATCCGCAACGTGTACGCCGAGATTCTAAAGGAACGGCAGTGACTATTAGAATCAAAGTGTAGTTTCGTAGAAAGCTACCTGAACCTGTAAGGTTCGAAAGTGTAATCACGTTCCTTCCCGGCGAATTTGAGTAAATATCCACACACTAGCCTTCTCGACCAAACTGTCGCATAATTCACTCATTCCATGAAGCGAGTATTCGTTCGCGCGGGGGTTATTCTACTTCTCCTTGCCTTGTCGGTAGGGCCATTCTCCGTGGTGGCAGATGAGCCTGTACAGGAAGTCGCTATCACCGACACCATAGCAACCTCGACTCCAGAAAGCGTTTCAGTTGATACTGCCACTACGAGTCCGGCTGTCGACACACCTGTCCTCGAAATCACCGCATCGAGTACTGAGACCGAGTTTCCAATAATCGACCCAACTACCTACGTACCAGGCGAGGTGATTGTGAAATTCAAAGAAAATGCACTTGATCTCGACACAAAGGCAGACATCGTTGCAGCAGATACGATTGCGAGCACCCTTAACTTAGACACCAAGGAGGTTATTGAGGGTCAAAATATCACAGTCGTTACGAGCAATACCCCTGACGTCACCGAGGCAATTGCAGACCTTGAGGCAAACCCAAACGTTGAGTACGCAGAGCCAAACTACCTGCGTACCCTCGAAACAATTCCAAACGATCCGCTGTACAGCCAGCAGTGGTCCCTGAACACAATCAACGCGCCTGCCGCATGGGACCTTTCTACTGGTCAGAATGTTGTGGTCGCGGTGATTGATACCGGCGTGGACTTTGCGCACCCTGATCTTGCGGGGCATGAGTGGGACGGTAGCGCCTGCACCTACACAGAAGGCGTCACGCAGATCGTAAACGGAGGGTGTGTAGGCGGATACGACTTTGCTGACGAGGATAAAACCCCCGCTCCTGCAGTAGGAAGCACTTCATCCACCCACGGCACTCAAGTGGCTGGTGTCATAGCAGCGACGTTCAACAATGGCATAGGTATTGCCGGTATCGCGCCAAATGTGAAGATTATGGCACTTCGTTTTGATCTCGATACCACGTCTGAAATCAAAGCAATTGATTTCGCTATCCAGAATGGCGCAAAGATCATCAACGCCAGCTACGCAGGATCTGGATTTTCCGCTTCCGAACGTGATGCTATCGCTCGATTTGAAGCTGCGGGCGGACTCTTTGTCGCCGCAGCAGGAAATGGCGGGAGCGACACCGTAGGAGACAACCTTGATGCTATTCCGGACAATTTTAATGCGACCAACACCCCCGCATACCCCGCACAGCACGATCTTGCAGGCATTGTGAGCGTTGCGGCGACCACGCAATCCGATGCGCGCGCAAGTTATTCAAACTTTGGCCTCGTATCCGTAGACCTCGGTGCCCCAGGAAATACCATCATCAGCACCGGCACGAGCACCAATGCAACAACCTCGACCTATCTCACCTCAAGCGGCACCTCGTTTGCGGCACCCTTGGTTGCAGGAACCATTGCGCTCATGCGTTCGGCGTCTACTACCGCAAATGCATCCCAGCTAAAAGCGGCAATTATGAATAGCGGTGATCCACTGGTTGGCCTGTCAGGAAAAACAGTGTCCGGAAAGCGTCTGAACGCATACCAAGCACTTCTTGCTATTGGTGCTACCACTACTCCGCCCGTGACTGACACAACTCCACCGACTATCACACTGATTGGTGACAATCCAATGTCGCTGACCATCGGAAACACGTTCACTGACCCGGGAGCCACCGTTACCGACAACGTTGATGCAACAACAACCATCACAGGAGTCGGTAGTGTCGACACCGCAAACGTAGGCGCATATACACTTCTATACAGTGCGACTGACAGCGCAGGAAATTCTGCAAGCACCACACGCACCGTAAACGTAAACGCTGCGGTATCTTCGGGTGGAGG
>CAYIKA010000003.1:7193-9454 GCA_964363905.1 uncultured Candidatus Saccharibacteria bacterium | reverse complement strand
GGTGGCGGTGGTGGCTCATCTTCTTCAAGCAGCTCTTCGAGCAAGAAGAAAAGCGGGGGCGGAGGTAGCACAACCACGAAGAAGGTCACACCGGCTCCTGCTGAGCCTTCACAACCGCGCGTCCCTCAGACGACCGGTGAGGTACTCGGTGCAATCTCCTACACATTTACCCTAAACCTCAGCCTCGGTTCGCAGGGAGCTGAAGTTACCGAGCTTCAGAAGAAACTGAAGGCCCTTGGATTCTTTTCGGGCGAGGCAACGGGCTACTTTGGCCCTATGACGCGCACCGCCGTCATAACCTTCCAGACCTCTAAGGGACTCTCGCCCGTAGGGAATGTGGGTCCTCAGACCCGTGCAGCCCTCAACAGTGACGCAGCTACAGGCCCTGCACCTGTTCCAGCTACCGATACGGTCTCACTCGAGGCTCAAATAGTGGCTCTCAAGGCTCAATTGGCACTTCTTCTTGCCAAGCTAACCACACTGAAGTAATTGCTTTTTAAACATATCGTTGTATATTTATAAACGGTCCACTTGAGGATCAACATTCCACTTCAAATGGGGAAGTACCTGTGAGCACGTTAACGCCTGCAACGAACAGCACCGCCATTTCGCCCGACAACAAGAAGCAGATCGTGAACATCCTGAAGGATGTCGTGACAACCGAAAGAGCCCCAAGCAGTTGGCGAAGTGAGGTGAAGGCAGCCTTTCTGGCCGCCTGGCGCCTCGGTCTCGCGATCGTCGCCGACGTCAAAGCCAAGTTCCACATCACCAGCAAGATGATGGCGGAGTGGGCGAAGAACAAAAGCGTCGCCGCCAAACGCGACAGCTACTTCGTCGCTCCGACGACCACCTGACAGAAAGTCGGGCGCAAAAAACCGAGCCGCACCCCCAGGGTGCGGCTCTTTTTATTTCAGTGTTAGGAATGTGGTATCGTACGCACATGACAGAGAAGCCCGTACTCCTTTCCGGCATGAAGCCGACCGGCCTTGCCCACTTGGGCAATTATTTTGGTGCACTCAAACAGTGGAAGGATCTCCAGGATGCGGGGGAGCTCGACTGCTACTTCATGATTGCGGACTATCATGCGCTCAACTTCATACAGGATGCGGGCCAAATGCACGCACTCACCCGCGAGCTTGCGCAGACCCTGCTTGCGATTGGCCTCGACCCCAAGAAGGTAACTATTTTTAAACAATCAGACGTGCCCGCGCACACCGAGCTCGCATGGGTTTTCGATACCATCACCACCATGCCGTACCTCATGCGTGCGCACGCATTCAAGGACGCTGAGGCTCGTGACAAAGAGATCAATGTCGGTACGTTCAACTACCCAATGCTCATGGCTGCGGATATTCTCCTCTATGACGCCAAGAAAGTACCGGTAGGACAAGACCAGAAGCAGCACATCGAATACGCACGCGACACTGCAGAAAAATTCAATCGCATTTTTGGTGACACCCTCACGCTTCCAGAAGAACACATCATGCCCGAGGTTGCGGTAGTGCCAGGTACTGACGGACAAAAGATGTCCAAGAGCTACGGAAACACTATTCCGCTCTTTGCGAGCTACGAGGAGATGCAGAAAGCAGTCATGTCTATTGTTACCGACTCATCAGGCGACCGTCCTGAAAATGTCTACGCAATTCACAAGCTCATAAAGAGCGAGAGCGAACTCGCTCCCGTGTACGTAGAGCATCAGGGTAAGTACAAGGCACTCAAAGAAGCACTCATTGAAGACCTGGAAGCCTTCATCGCTCCCATGCGTGCACGCTACGAAAAGCTCTCGCAAGAGCCGGATGAAATAGAGACCGTACTCATCGAAGGTGGCAAGCGCGCTCGAGCGCGCGCGGAGGCAAAAATGGCAGCCATCCGCAAAGCGGTAGGCGTCGCCTAGCACCGCGCAAAACCTGCGCGGGCGTGCTAATTTAGAGGAATATGAACGAACGGACGCTTATAGCTGACCTGGCAGGCAAAGCAGGAGAGACCGTCACCATACAGGGATGGGTTGATGTACGCCGCGACCAGGGCAAGCTTGTATTTTTTGATTTCCGCGACCGCACCGGCACAGTTCAGGGCGTGGTGCTTCCCGGCGACGAGGTGCTCACCGCAATTGCCAAAGAGACGCGTCACGAGTTCGTCGTTGCCGTCGATGGCATCGTAAATATGCGCCCCCCGAAGAATGTTCAGGCAGGGAAGTTGAATGGCGACATCGAACTCGAAATTAAAGGCATCGCCGTCATTGCCGCTTCGGAGACCCTTCC
>CAYIKA010000003.1:1379-7093 GCA_964363905.1 uncultured Candidatus Saccharibacteria bacterium | reverse complement strand
AAGACTGCCTACCTCGCCACGAGCCCGCAGCTCTATAAGCAGATTTTGGTGGGCGCTTTTGAGCGAGTGTTTACGGTTGGCTCCATGTTCCGTGCCGAGAAGCACTCCACAAGTCGCCACATGAACGAGCTTGCGATGTGCGATTTGGAAATGGGCTTCATCAAAGATCATACCGATGTGATGCGTATGATTACGCGGTTGCTGCGGAGCATCACGCTTCATTTGGAAGATAGTTCTGCGTCCGAATTTGGCGCACTCGACGCCAGCCTGCCATTTGTGGGCGACGGTGACTTGTTCCCAGTTATGAAGTTGCGCGAGGCACAGGAGCTCATCAAGCGAGAGACCGGCGAAGACAAAACGAGTGAACCAGACCTCGAGCCCGAAGACGAGCGCTGGTTGTCGGAGTATGCACGCACGCACCTCGGTTCCGATTTCATATTCATTACGCACTACCCAGTCTCGAAGCGTCCGTTCTACACGATGGAAGACCCCGAGGATCCAGGCTTTACCAAGAGCTTTGACCTGTTGTTCCGTGGCGTCGAGCTCATGAGTGGCGCACAGCGTGTACACGAACATGACATGCTCGTGGAAAAAATCCGCAGCAAGGGGCTCGATCCCGAGAAGTTCTCCTTCTACCTCCAAGCCTTCAAGTACGGCATGCCGCCACACGGAGGTATGGGCATGGGTCTTGAACGCCTCACACAGAAATACCTTGGTCTCGATAACGTAAAGGAAGCGTCAATGTTCCCACGCGACTTGAATCGCATCGATACGCTTCTCTCGAAGAACGAAGAATAGCTATGAAGATAGCTTTCGGCACGAGTACGCTCGATGAGGCCCCTAAGGGCTATGTGCGCGTACGCCTTACGGAAGAACCAAAGGGAACGGTGCGATTCGTACGCGAGAGCGGTAGTGAGTGGATTGAGCTAGGAGCAGGGAAGCCAGCTGACCTGACGCTCCGCACCTTCACGCGCCTGTGCCGCAAAATTGTAAACACCGCCAAGCAACACAAAGCACGCAAAATTGCCCTGCAGTTCGATGCGACGCCTGCGTACGTTACACAGCTTTCTGCCTATAGTGCAGAGAAAATTTTTCAGACTGCTGCCGAGAACTTCGAGATGGCAAATTTTGAGTTTCGTACCTTTAAGACAAAACCAAAGGATGGCTGGAATGAGGTCGATGAAATACTTCTCCTCGGCAAGGCTTCGAAGTCTGTTCAGGACGCCGCGAAGCGCGGTCTAATAATTGGCCAGGCAGTGAACGCAACGCGCGAACTCGCGAACACTCCGGGCGGCGATATGACGCCACGCGGTCTTGCGCGTGCGGCCCGTGCTGCGACAAAGGATCTGCCTATCACGGTGAAAACGCTCGGACGCACTGAGATGGAAAAGCTCGGCATGGGCGCACTCCTCGGCGTTGCCAAGGGTTCAACCGAAGAGCCAACGTTCACCATCATGGAATACAAAGGCGGAAAGGGCGCGCCTATCGTGCTTGCCGGTAAGGGTATTACGTTTGATTCGGGCGGATTGAACCTGAAGTCTTCAGGCGGCATTTATGAAATGCACATGGATATGTCGGGCGCGGCTGCGGTCATTTATGCAGTGGTGCTTGCGGCACGCCTCAAACTGAAACGAAACGTCATTGCACTCGTGCCTTCAGCAGAAAACATGCCAGGCAACACCGCGTATCGCCCGGGCGATGTGCTGAAATCACTCTCCGGCAAGACTATCGAGGTGTTAAATACCGACGCCGAAGGCAGGCTCATCCTTGCGGACGCACTCACCTATGCCAAGCGTTTCAAACCTGCTGTAGTTATCGATGTCGCCACACTCACCGGCGCCTCTATGTCGGCACTCGGCCTCTACGCGAGCGGACTCTTGACCCGTGACGACGCGCTGGCCAAAACCCTCGAAGAGCTCGGTGAAGAATCCGGCGACCATGTCTGGCGCTTGCCGCTCTGGGACGAGTACGAAGACGCTATTAAGGGCACGTTTGCGGACCTTTCCAATATCGGCACAGGCGCCAGTGCGCGCTACGGCGGCGCAACCGAAGGAGGCATTTTCCTCTGGCAATTCGCAAAGGAACTCGAGTGCCCATGGGCGCACCTCGACATCGCTCCCCGCATGACCGCAGCACCCGGCGATGAGCTATCAAAGGGCGCAGCCGGAGCACCTGTGCGTCTCCTGCTATCATTTATTGAACGATGGACGAACTAACGCTCGGTAAAGGCTTTCATATTCGAACTGAATCCTACGAAGGACCGTTTGAACTCATTATCGATCTTATTGAGAAACGAAAGCTTTCTATAAACGACCTGTCGATTGCGCAGGTCACCGATGATTTCATTCAGCACGTGCGTGGACAGGGAAAGTTTCCAATGGAAGACGCGGCGCAGTTCATAGGGGTCGCCGCAACACTTCTCCTCATCAAATCAAAGTCGCTCATTCCTGAGCTCGAACTTTCTGAAGAAGAAGAGGGTGATGTAGATGATTTGAAACGCCGCCTTCGTATGTATGAGCGCGTCCGCGAGGCTCGTCAGGAGCTTGCACGCGTCTTTGGTAAGAACGTGATGGTTCCTGCCGGTGAGCGCGCACCAGAACCAATGTTTGCGCCGTCGCGCGACCTAACGCTCGAACGGCTTGAAAGTGTCCTCAAAGACGCACTCGCATCCCTTGAGAAGGAAGTAGAAGCACTTCCAGAAGCTCGTGTGCGACCGCTGGTCACCATTGAAGAAATGATGGACACACTTCTCGAGCGCGTGCAGAAAGCTATGACACTTTCGTTCAAAGAATTTTCTGGTGGTACGCGCGCGAAGGTAGAAGTGATCGTATCATTCCTCGCGCTTCTTGAGCTTGTGAAGGAGGGCGCCGTAGAAGCGCTCCAGCAGGGCTCGTTTTCAGACATCAGTATCACGAACACCTCCACCGTCGTTCCAAACTACGGCTAGTTTTGATTATTTAAGCACCAGGAAGAAGAACGCAAGGGCAATGAGGATGCGGTAGATACCGAACGGTATGAACGTGTGTTTACGCACGTATTGTAGAAGGAATCGTATAGAAATGATCGCCACAACGAAGGAGACGATGAATCCGATGCCGAGATTCATCATGTCGGCCGTGGTGAATACGCTCGCGGTTTTAAGTAGATCAAGTCCGGTCGCAGCTGCCATCACCGGTACTGCCAAGAGGAACGAGAACTCCACGATAGCCACACGGCGTATACCCACCAGCAGACCCCCTACAATAGTCGCGGCAGAGCGTGATACCCCCGGTACAATCGCGAGCGCCTGGAAGAGGCCCACGATAAACGCCTGTGTGTAGGTGATGGTGCGGATGTCACTCTCGGTCGTCTCGTTTTCCTTGTGCAGGAGTTCAAAGACGATAAGTGCGATGCCCCCGAGCGCGAGCGACCACAGTACGACGGACACATTTCCGAGCAGGTACGTCTTCACCACATCGTGAAGTAGAAGTCCGATAACGCCAGTCGGAATGAATGCGACCGCAATACGTTTAAGAATTTCAATATCAAAGAAGGATTTGAAATAGAGCACCACCACGGCCGCAATGGCACCGAGTTGTATCGCAATTTCATACGACTTAAGAAATTCGGTGGAAGGAAGTCCGAGAAGTGTGGACGTCAATATAAGGTGGCCCGTCGAAGATATCGGAAGAAATTCTGTAATACCTTCAACGATGCCGAGAATGATGCTGTCGAGCCACGTCATGGTTTCAAGAGTATACCGCGTGCTGCAACAGATATCCGCATAATTTAGGGTTGCCGTCCAGTATCCCTGCGGGTATCCTTAGAGCACTATGGCACTCCCCTTATTTGCCCGCCTTGAGGCGATTCTTTTCGCAAGTGGCGAGCCGCTTTCGCTTACGCGTTTGGGGCAAATTTTGGACGCTACCCATGAAGAAGTGGGGGAGGCAATTGTAACTCTGCATCAGGGCCTTACCGGACGGGGTCTCGCGCTCGTGGTGACCGACACTGAAGTCGAGCTCCGCACCGCGCCAGACGCCGCTGAAAGTGTGAAGAAGCTTCGTGAGAGCGAACTTGCACGCGACCTCGGTAAAGCAAGTCTCGAGACTCTTGCGATGGTCCTCTACAAGGGCGGCGCTACGAGGAGCGAAATTGACTGGGTGCGCGGCGTAAATTCAGGCGCGGCACTGCGTTCGCTATTGATGCGCGGACTCGTGGAGCGCATCGATGACCCGGCCGACAAGCGTCGCGCAAAGTATTTACCGACCGCAGAAGCGCTCGCACATCTCGGTGTGAGTGTGCGCGATCATTTGCCGCGCTTCGAAGAATTCTCTGCCGCACTCCTCGAGCAGGAAGCTAAGGCCGCACAGGCCGCCGAATCCCTCACCTAATCATGGCTACTCCTCGCTCAGCCGGTCTGGATCAAGTCATCATGCGCTATCGCCAAAAGCAGATGCGTCAAATGGGTATTGCCATCATGGGATTCACCGCGGTTCTTCTGCTCGTGGTTTTGGTTGCGCCCAAACTCATGCCCGCACCCGCGGCGACGGTTGCGGTAGAAACTCCTGAAGCACCAAAGGTAGATAGCTACCAGGGTGTTTCTTTGATTGGAAAAGCAGCCGTCGTATATGACCTGGCCACCGGTGAAGTCTTGTTTGAACGAAATGCAAAGGCGCAGCTCCCACTCGCATCACTCACGAAGCTGCTTACCATGTACGCCGCATCCGACACGCTCGCGGACAACACCACCATCACCATTACCGACTCAGCACTCGCGGCTGATGGCGATAGTGGATTCGTATCGGGCGAAACCTTCCGGTACAGCGACCTCGCGCGCCTCGCGCTCGTCGCATCCTCAAATGACGCGACACAGGCTATCGCAGAAGCAGCAAGCGCCAAGCGCGCACTCTCTGGCCAAAACCTCCTTGCGAGCGCCGCGAGCGCGGTCGGCCTGTCGCAGACCTATGCGCTGAACGGTACCGGACTTGATGAGAGCACGTCGGTCTCGGGTGCGTATGGTTCAGCGTCTGACATCGCGCACCTTGCGGGCGCGTTCCTCGCCAAGGATCCGATGATTGCACGCGCCACCATCGAGCCATCGCTTTCTATACACTCCGACACTGGCGTGGTGCACACTCTTCCGAACACCAATCCGGACGTGGTGCATATTCCAAATATTCTTTTGTCCAAGACCGGCTTTACAGACCTCGCAGGCGGCAACCTGGTCGTCGTGTACGACGCTGCCATTGATCACCCGATCGCTATTGTGGTGCTCGGCTCCACACGCGATGGCCGCTTCACCGATGTGGAGACACTTCTCGATCGCACGCTCGCGCATTTTGCTAACGTTCCGGGCTCATGATCTTTGAAGCAGCTCGTGTCCTCGTCCCGTTTGTTTTGGCATTCGTCATAGGTATTGGTATTGCACCAGTACTGACCCATCAACTCTACAAATACCGCGCTTGGAAGAAGAAGGGAGGTAAAGAACGGGGAATGGGTGACGGCAATGGCACACCACTCTTTAATGAACTCCATAAGGAACGGGAAGTCTCTACGCCGCGCATGGGCGGCATCGTCGTGTGGGCAGCCACGCTCTTTACCGCACTCATCATCATGGCGTTCGGCATTCTGTTTGGCGAACCATTCGTCTCGTTTGATTTTGTGAGCCGCAGTCAGACCTGGCTTCCGCTCTTCGCACTCATTGTGGGTGCCGTGGTGGGACTTATCGACGACGT
>CAYIKA010000003.1:0-1279 GCA_964363905.1 uncultured Candidatus Saccharibacteria bacterium | reverse complement strand
ACGGGCAGTATGGCGCTCACGGTCGCGCTTGCCGTTGTCGCGTTCTCAACTGATGTACTCGGGGAGGGAGTTGGTGTCGCCGTGCTTCCCATCATCGCGCTTCCACTTACCGTGACCGTGCTTACGAGCTTCATCCAGGTGTTCTCCAAAAAAGTATTCAAAAAGAAAGTATTCCGTATTGCGCCGATTCACCACCATTTTGAAGCAATTGGCTGGCCTGCCTACAAGGTAACGATGCGCTACTGGGTCATCACCATCATCGCGGGTATCTTCGGCCTTGCCATCGCCCTTTTGAAGTAGTCCTATGCCTCCTAGCAATGCACAGTACGAGTTCCTAAATGAGAGAGTAGATCAAAGCATTGAAATCAGCGCGGCTCATTTCAATGCTGCTTCCAGTTTGGACAATAAAATCGCTAATCAAATTAGTACTGTTTCGTTGATTTTTACAGTTGTAAGTATTGCTTTGGCTGTATTTGGATTACTACTTGGATACTATATAAATTCAACTCTCAAAAAAATTACAAAAATAAGAAATGACGTAAGAAAGACGAGTGAATACATTGATTCGAAGAATAATGAACTATTTGAAAAACTTCAGAGAAGCTTAGTGAAAGCTACAATAGATCGTCTCAATAAAGTCCCTGAGGATATCGGAAATTTAGTAAGCAATCTCTTCGCCGCAGATCTTCTTGAGGAAGATTTCGCGAGCCTTAAGTCGGCGACTCTGAAAGCAAAACAATTAATCGGACGTGACTATCTTGAGAGTTATATTAGTTTGTTATTACAGCATTTTCCATTACTTTCACTTCGCGATAAAGAACTTCGTACTATTTTTATAGAAAACATTGATAACAGTCAGATTAACGCAATGCATCCAATAGATATGGATAATTTAAGCAAGCAAATGCTGAAATTCATCCATATCGAATCAGATACAACCTTCCGTTCTAGTGCAGTAACTAAAATATTAGTGGCACTTAAAACCTCTAGACATTCAGAGAAAATTAGGGACATACAGGCACTTGCAATCTCTAAAGGAATCGATTTAGACACATTGATTGATAAAAAAGAAATGAAGGAGCTGGATTCATTTACAAAATGGCTTAACAACACGCTATAGAGTATATGAATCTATTTTGTTTCTAGACGTCGTTCGATAACATACTCTCCATATGAATTGAATGAGGTATCTTTTCGAGATGCTTGCTGTGACTGGATATGGGTTAAAATAAAACCATGCACCTTGCGGGCGATCGTGTCTTTGCACTTATTGTGGCCA
>CAYIKA010000002.1:11138-24841 GCA_964363905.1 uncultured Candidatus Saccharibacteria bacterium | reverse complement strand
GTGTCCATCGCAATAATTTCAGCGGTCTTGGGGTGCATGATGATGCCGCCGGTTTCCTGCGACCGATACTGCGCGTTCAGCGCAAGCAGGACCTGATCGAGCTTGTCCTGCACTACCGGATCAATCGTGGTGACCAGGTCGCCGGCCCTCGCTTCGCGCGCATCGACGACTACGCTATCGAGGTTCGCGAAAAGTTCCGCAAAGAAGTTGCCGAACAATCCCTCATTCTTACGTGCGAGTACATCCTCGTAATAGCGCTCAAGCCCAAACCTGCCAGCAAGTGAATTGTCGTTATCAAATGCCACGAACCCTATCGACTGCGCGGCTTCAGTTTTGGCGGGGTAACTGCGCCATCGTTCGCGCTCCACGCGAATGCCAGTAATGCTCGCTTCTTCTATAGAGCGTCCAACGCTCTCCGGGATGCGCTTTGCAATAACCTCGTAAGGATCATCTTTTTTGTCGGCAGACGCCATAAAGGTGGTCTTGTCGACCGCCAGGTATTTCGCGAGATTCGTATACGTCGCCTCGGCGTCGGTGATGTCTTCAGGATTCATTGCGACTGTAAACCCGGTCGTCAGTGTGGCAGCTGAGAGAAGCGATCCGTCTTTCTTGGTGAAATAAATAGTGCCGCGATTAAACAACTCCTGACTTGCTGAGATGTACTGCTTCTCCGCACGAAGCGCATAGTCAGACCCATGCACCACCTGCACGAAGTACAGACGCGTAATGAGGAGGAATGCAAACAGGAAGAGAATCCCGGCAAGAAGACGAAGTCGTATGCGGATGGCCCGGCGCATGGAAATTAGCGGCGAGTGAGCGCGTTCGTAGGTGCCTGCGTGGCGTAGGTGACGGTGTGCGGCTTCACGAGCCCGAGTACGGCAGGATTGGTTTCGGTCACCTGATCAATAGCCACGTAGTAACTACGCTCCAAGTCGCTGATGGCACTCTCCGCATCGCGCACATTTGAGGCGAGATCGGTGCGGTACGCAGCAAGCGACACAGTTGAGACCATGAGTACCATGTATGCCAGCACGAGTCCGCAGGCGGTGTATGAAAGGATGGAAATGGTTCGGTCAGGCATATAACGTTGAATTGAAGGTACTAATGAATGAGGGGCTCACACTGCTGCGCTCGAACACCCGCAATTTTGCACTACGCGCACGGGGATTTTTCTTAAGTTCGTCTGCGGAAGGCACAATCGGCTTCTTGGTCACCACGACTCCCCTACCTTCGCTCGCCGCTTCGCGCAGGGCCCCCTTCACGATGCGATCCTCGATTGAGTGGAAGGTGATGACTGCAACGCGTCCGCCCTCTGCAAGGCGACTGAGTGCCGCCTCGAGGCCCTCGCGAAGCGCGCCGAACTCATCATTCACCGCAATGCGAAGCGCCTGGAAGGTTTTGGTTGCCGGATGCAGTTTCCGGTGCGTGTACCAGCCAGGCACCCCGGCTTCAATAGCCCGTACCAAGTCAAAGGTGGTCTCAATTGCCGCGGCCTTGCGCGCCGCCACAATGGCCTTGGCAATGCCGCGTGAGAAATGCTCTTCGCCGAGCGTGTAGATGAGGTCGGCGAGGGTTTCTTCTTCAAGCGTGTTCACCATGTCGCGCGCAGTCGTGTCAGCAGTCTCGGGGTCGCCATAGGTCATAAGGAGTGGTTCGTCCGTGCGGAACGAAAATCCGCGACCGCGCTCAAGCTGAAAAGCAGACCAGCCGAGATCGAAGAGCGCGCTGTCGATAGTGTCGAGACCGTTTGCGTCGAGGATGGCACCCAGATTGCGGAAGTTATCGTTTGCAAGCACCAGGCGAACCGAGGTCTCACCTGCCGCGTCCTTCGCGCGCGTAATGGCATCCTCATCAGCATCGATGCCCACGAGTATGCCGCCCTCCTCAAGTTTTTCGAGAAGAAGCGCGAAGTGTCCTGCGCCGCCGAGAGTTGCGTCCACCACGATATCCGTGCCGTCGATTTCAAGCGCGTCGACCGCTTCATGCAACAGAACACTCTCGTGAGTTCGGTCAGTCATATAGCTAGAGGACACCCTGGTCGCCCAGTTTTTCTGCGAACTGATCCGCATCGCGCTCGATGCTCTTGGTGTACTTACTCCACGCGTTCTCATCCCAAATTTCAACGCGATCAGACACACCGGCAACCACCGACTTCACGCCGAGGCTTGCAAATGACTTTAAATAATCAGGAATGAGGATGCGGCCCGCACTATCTACTTCTGCTTCGGACGCGCCCGCGAGCATGAGGCGCGAAAGTCCGCGACCCGCAGCGCTTCCTGTTGAGTATGCGGCGAAACGGTCAGCCTGTTTCTTCCACGCGGTTTTGGGATACACAAAAAGACAGTGATCGAGTCCGCGCGTCACGATTACGCTTCCACCAAGCTCCTTCCGAAACTTAGCCGGAAGTGAGATGCGGTTTTTCGCATCGAAGGTGTGACGGTATTCGCCGATGAACATGTAAATAAAGGGTTCGTGGGTAAATTTGGGTTTCGGAGAAAAGAGGAAACCGTCCCCCACTTCATCCCACTAGTAACCAATTATATGCCACTTCATCCCACAGCATGGGTTGTTATCCCCACGCGCACCGAGGCTGTTTGACACCACTTCCTCGTGGAGTATGCTTGACCCTATGAATCGCATTCAGCGTTGGGTCCTCGGTCTCTTTGTCTACTTCGGCTTTATTAAGCTGGTCGGAGTCTCGCTTGAGGTTTCTAAGTAAAAATCACTAGAAACTTGAAGGAAGGCCCCGACCGAAAAGGTTGGGGCCTTCCTCGTTTCAGGTAACGAGCAATTGATCTTTCCATCATTACGGAGCACCTGAGCTCTTATTCATCAGCACCGTCTACGAGGCGAGGAAATGCAAGAAGAAAAAGTGGCCATCCCGCTCGATACCGTTTTTGTCACTCCGACTACGTGCACGGTCGGACAGCAGGCGCTCGAGATCGTCGACGCCATCGGCTTCCCGATCGAACACCTGCGGGGACCGATGCCGTTCATACCGCCTGGAGCCGTACTACTACTCGGCTACAGCAGTAATCACTTCCGCAACCGGTACCTGCGGATTCTGCCGGATGAACCCAAGGAGCACCGCACCTTCGACACCGATCTCTGCCGAATCGTTACGGACATGGGTTTTCTGAAGCGGGCACGCAAGATCATCTTCATCAACCAGCGGCACGCGGACCCGAGAACCAGCCGGTTCGAAGGCGCGCACGCCGAAAATTTCGCCGTGGCGATTCACAACTTCTGTGGCTATCAGAAGCCGAGAGAAAAGAAGTCGCATCGGCCGTGGCAGGAACTGCGCGAAGAACGGCGGCAAGCACGTGCTGAAGGGCGCTATGGCAAGCCGTTATGGGCATTGCCCGGCTAATTTAATCTACACACAAAGGGCGGTCCCATCGGGACCGCCCTTTATCCTTACTCACTCGGTATCTTACGAAACCTTTTCTACCGAATACGTCTGCTTCCCCCCTGGAGTCTCAAACGTGAATACATCCCCCTTCTTCTTCCCCATGAGTGCGGCACCGAGCGGTGACACGTGGGAGAGCTTGTGGACGCGCATGTCAGCCTCTTCTGAGCCGACGATGATGTACTCGTGACTCTCGCCGCTTCCCTCTTTCTTGATGGTCACCGTTGAGCTGAATCCAACCACGTCCTTCTTTTTGTTTTCGGTCGTGATCTTTGCACGCTTCACGATTTCCTCGAGCTTTCGAATGCGCTCCTCAGTTGCGGCCTGTAGGTCGCGCGCCTCCTGGTACTCCGCATTCTCGGACAAGTCGCCGAGGCTGCGTGCGTACTCAAGGTTCTTCGCGATTTCCGAACGGCGCACTGTTTTGAGGTTATCGAGCTCCTTCAGAAGTTCGTCGAACTTCTCTTGGCTCACCACAGTCTCTTGCTCGATCATGCTTAATTTCTGATGAATAGTAGCCATATTGTACGGGTACCCTACGGCGCGTCAATGGACTGGATATCTAGGGCCGGCGGCGGTAGTATGCCGAAGGATTCATTTATGGGAGATGTTAATGAATACGAACCATCTGAAAGGTCGTACCTATGTGGACCGAATTCTCCTCTTGATCTGCTTTATGGTCCCGGTCGCAACCTTTGCGATCGGAGACAAACTCATTAAAGAGTTCGATGAACTACTCACTCATGGTCACCCTTCGTTCGGACGGACCATTCCACCTCTGCTGTTGATCATAAGCGGTATCGCGGGAGCACTATGGCTCATTCGCGACAGGAAGAAAAGGGAAACAGGCGACGTTCTCACTGCCCTTTGGTATTGGGTGATCGTCTGCGTAGCCTATGGGTTTTATTACCTACTTACTGACTTCGGCTGATACTGTTCGTTTTCTGGCGGCGCTCACATCCCCCCCGCTTCATTTTAGATAGAGAATGTTGAAATTTTGTGTAGCGTGAGATTTTACGGAGTTTCTCCAAAGAATTCGGGGGCTGATTGATGGAGTGCCTGCAGCGCCTGATGCACCACATATATACCGCCGATCGCATTGCCGGCCGGACCCTTCTCCATCACGACGACGTACACATACTTTGGATTCTCGTACGGGAAGAACCCAACGGCCCAGGCGTTATAGAACTCATTATTAAATCCAAGCTGCGCGGTACCCGTCTTACCGGCAATGTGCACGAACGACGACAGGTCATTGAGTCCTATCGAGGTGCCTTCCATTACCCCGAGACGCATACCCTCGCGCGCCACCTGAAGCGCGTAAGAACTTACCTCGATCTTGCTTCCCTGCACTGGAGTTCCTTTTAAAATCGTTGGCTTCACGAGTGTGCCGCCGTTAGCAATGGCCGCTATTGCCCGCGCAGCCTCCATGGGCGTTATCTGCATACCATACTGACCGATTGCCGTGTGGTACGTATTACCAATGCGCCATGGTTCGTTGTACGTCTTTAGTTTCCACGCGGGGTTTGGAATCACACCGGTCTCTTCGCCCGCAAGCTCAATCCCGGTGGGGCTCGTGAATCCGAAGGTCTCGAACCAGTGATTGATGCGATCGATGCCGAGCCCTTTCTGATCCCCAAACCCACCACCGACCGTATAGAAGTACACGTCGGATGAGTGCGCGATAGCGTGTCGCATGTCCATGGCGCCGAGTGCCTTCCAGTCACGGAACACGGTCGGCTTACTCGGGTCGTACGGGTTTGGTATCGAAATAGAACCGGACGAGTAAATAGTTTTGTATTCGTCGATGATGCCGTCGGAGAGTGCACCCGCCGCTTCGGTCGGCTTCACGATCGAGCCTGGGGTGTAGAGGCCTGCCACCGCGCGGTCAAGGTACGGTTGACGCTTACTGTTTTGATAGCCTGCAATTACGTCAGAAGGCCCTCCCGACGAGAGTACGTTCGGGTCATATTCTGGATACGACACGAGCGCCATAACTTCACCGGTGTGTATATCCATGAGCACGGCTGATCCGCCAAGAAATGGAATGCGGTCCGCAAGCTCAGACACCGCGCCATAGAATGCTTTCTGCGCGCGCGCATCAATCGACAACGTTACGGTCTGTCCATCAACGGCTGGTTCTACCTGACCCGATGACTGCACCTTGCCGAGTGCGTCTTCTTCGATCAATAACGTACCGTTCTTGCCCGCGAGCTGACTATCAAATGAGCTTTCAACACCGGCCAGTCCTTTTATTTCCGTATCATAGTAGTGACCCGATGAGTCCTTCTTTGGGTAGGACACGTAGCCGAGCAGGTGGCCGAATCCCGGAGAGGTGTAGATACGCTTCACGAAGCCGGTCTCGGTAGATTCGTTCGAGACTAGAGGGACGCCATTGCGATCCACCACTGCCCCGCGCTGAGCAAACAACACTTCAGGACGTACGCGATTGCGCTCGCTCTGCGCTGCGTACGCATCCCCCTTCACAATCTGAAGATTCGCTGCCTGTACGCCAAGCGCGGTAAACACGAGCGCTATCGCAATGAAAAATCCAGCAAACGCGCTGCGAGGAATAGGCTTCTCGAGACGTCCCTCGAGACGGTTCTTATCAAAATCAGGAAGATTGGTTGCGTCGAGAAATATCTCGTCCGGCGCAATTTCTCGATCAATGTTTCGTTTCCGTCTCCACTTCATGCACCCATGATACGCGTCTTCACAAACTCCTGCACCACGAGTCCGAGTAGGAATATGAAGACACCGATAATCGTCGCCACTGGCATAGGTGCAGCGCTCGGCACATAGTAAAGGACGTCAGTGAGTACGCCTGCAAAGAGCCCGAGAATAGGTACGAAAAACGCCGCGCCGAGCACAATAATGAGCGTGATCTGCCAGGGAAAGAAGAATGGCGCGACAAAGGTGAGAATGATGAGTGCAATACGGAGCATAGTTAGCGAGCCACCGTCACGTACGGGAGTGAAAATATATTTACGAGAGGCCGCACATGCACGATCGCGCGCGGCGAAGACGGATCAGTATCAAGACGCACGACGGTCCCAATAGGAAGCGCACCATCGCCCGACACATACACCTGGTCGCCGACCGCGACTGCTGATTCGCGCGGAAGGCTTGCGCGGAAAGACCCCGCTCCCGCGCCTTCAAGCGTTATGGGCATCCTCGTCTCCCCCGCCCATCCTTCGGTGGTGCGTCCGGTCGCGGAATACAGAAGCACGCGTGCGGTAGCGGGGCCAGCATCTTCTACGGTGCCCACAGGCGCACCACCAGGGCCCTCTACCCGCGCACCTACACGCACACCAGCATTCGTACCTTGATCTATGACATAGAGGTCGTAGGGCGACACGGGTGGACGCGCGAGCACGGAGGCGAGAATACCCTCAGGTGCGCTCGTGCGCGTTCCCAGGAGTCGCGTGAGGTCAGAGCTTCTCGCCGCTAATGTTGCGTTCTGCTGACGAAGCGCCGCGTTCTCTGCGAGAAGTTGATCACGCTCCTTGGCAAGTGTCGCCTGATCTATACCCGCGCCAGCAGTGGTACCCGCCGCGCCGGCAAGTCCGCTCCCCACACGCCACAACGGGTCCGCAACAAACGCGATGGCGCCCGGGAACACCGTGCGTAAAATAAGAATCACCACCGCAAACACGACTACTCCCGCAGTCGCGAGACCCATACCGGGAGTGAGAAGCGCGTTGCGGCGCCTATGCGTGCGTGAGAATGGCATCTTCATGCATGAAGGCGTCGCGCCACGGTTCTGGGTCTTCGGTCACAATACCTGTACCGCGCACCACGCAGGTTAAAGGGTCTGCCGCTACATGCACCGGCACGCCGAGCATTTTAGAAAGGAGTTCAGGAAGGCCGCGCAGAAGCGCGCCACCGCCGAACACCGTCACACCGCGTTCAAGCACGTCGGAGAGGAGTTCGGGCGGCGTGTGTTCGATCACGTCTTTCATGGCTTCCATGAGCGCATCAAGCGAAGGCGCGAGTGCTTCACGAATATGCGCATCGTTCATGATGATTTCGCGCGGGAGTCCCGTCGCAAGGTCGCGTCCACGAACCGCACGCTCCAGAGGTTCTGCAAGAGGGAGCACTGCACCGATACCAATCTTCGTATCTTCTGCAGTCTTCTCCCCTATCGCGAGCTGGAATTCGCTTCGGACGAAGTCTGCAATATTTTCATTAAAACGGTCACCCGCAACCTGAGACGACTTCGAGGCCACCGTGCCACCGAGTGCGAGTACCGCAATGTCGGTCGTACCTCCCCCAATGTCGAGCACCATGGTGCCTATTGCTTCTGTGATAGGAAGCTTGGCACCGATGGCGCCTGCCATTGGTTCTTCGAGGATGAACACTTCGCGCGCACCGGATGTAAGCGCCGCGTCGCGCACCGCACGGCTCTCGACGTTGGTCACGCCCGTCGGCACCCCAACCACCACACGGGGACCTAAGAGGCGCGAACGACCTCCCTGTGCCTTGCGAATGAGGTACGCGAGCAGCTCTTCGGTCACCTCAAAATCTGAAATCACCCCGTGATGAAGCGGTCGCACGGCACGGATGTGCGGCGGGGTTTTCCCGAGCATCATCTTGGCTTCTTTGCCGACCGCCACCATTTGTCCGGTCTTGTCGTTTATCGTTACGACCGATGGTTCGTTGAGCACAATGCCGCGCCCGCGCACATACACGAGTGTGTTTGCGGTACCCAAATCAATGCCGATATCGCTCGAGAAAATTGAGTTGCGTGAAAATCGTCGTGCCATACCTAGCTGCCCGCAAGCTGCGCAATCAAATCGGTGCGCGCAAGCTTCTTTACTTCCCCGGTCTTTCGATCAACGACCTCTACCAACCCGCTCGTGAGAGTGTCCTTGCCAACAATGATGCGTACGGGAATACCAATAAGGTCTGAGTCTGCGAGCTTTTCTCCGGCACGTAGATCGCGATCGTCATACAACACCGAAACGTCCGCTGATGAAAGTTCGTCGTAGAGTGCGTCCGCAAACGCAACCGATGGGCCGTCGTTTGGCACCAGCGACACCAGATGCACCTTGTACGGCGCTACTGACTCCGGCCAGACCATACCCTTATCGTCCGCAAAGAGTTCAACGATGGTGCCCATCAGGCGCGTGATACCAATGCCGTAGGAACCAAGATGTACCGGTATTTCCTCCCCGCTCTCGCTCTTGTATTTGAGTCCCAGCTCTTCGGACTTCATGCCCCCGAAGTTGAAGATATTTCCGACCTCGATTGATTTCATCTCCTCGAGTTCTTCGCGCACGACACCCAGCTGCGCCATTACCTCATCGGTCAGCACCTCCTTGTTTATCGCAATGCCCTTCTCCTTGTGTACATAAATAATGTCTTCACCAACGTCAGAGATGGTCTGGAATTCGTGCGAGAACTGCGTGAATGCACCACCCGACGCAAACGTGAGATAGGTCAGGTCACCGAGACCAACACGCGCAAAGACATTCTTGTAGGCTTCGATGACGCCGTTATAGAACGCGGTATGCGTTGCTTCGTCGGTGTTGTAGGAATACATATCCTTCATCACAAACTCGCGCCCGCGCATGATGCCGGACTTTGCACGCAGCTCGTTACGCATCTTGGTTTGGAACTGGTACACGTACGCCGGCAGATCGCGGTAGCTCTGCAGGAACTGCTTCATCATGTCGGTGATTGGTTCCTCGTGTGACCAGCCGAATCCGACTTCCGTACCGTTCTTAAGTTCGGACTTGAACCACACGTCGACTTTTTGATCATCCCAGCGATCCGTCACTTCCCATAGTTCTTTGCGCTGAAGCGCGGTCATGATGAGTTCCTGACCACCCACCGTATTCATTTCTTCGCGCACGATGTTCTTGATGTTTTCAAGGACGCGCAGACCGAGTGGTAGGTAGGCATAGACACCTGCCATTTCTTTGTGCACGAATCCCGCACGAATGAGGAGCTGCGCATTCTTCGCCTCTTCATCTTTAGGCGCTTCGCGCCGCGTCTTCGTGAACAGGTTGGTTTGCCGCATAGTCCCTCTAGTATACGGCGCAGGAGTACGGACGGCAAAAGGGGCCGTAAGCCCCCTTTGTGCGTCTCTATAGATCAGTTCCTACCCCGCTATTTTGAAGATGTCGTGCGCCGTGACGACGAGCATGAGGAGCACCAAGAGCCCGAACCCAATGGTGTTCACGGCGTTTACAATGCCCGCGTTCAGTGGCCGACGAGTGATGGCTTCGATGATCACAAAGAGGAGTCTGCCGCCATCAAGCGCCGGGATAGGAAGCAGGTTGATGAGTGCGAGGTTGATGGAGATGAGCGCAGTGATGGTGAGAAGGGGCGCGAGTCCGCTTGCCGTTGCGCTTCCGACCGCGCCGGCGATGCCGATAGGACCTGCCACTTGCGAGAGGTCTGCCGTGAACGTAAAGAGTCCGGCAAAGAAGTGATACAGCGCTACTGCGGTCTCCTTCGTAATTTCTGCAGTGAGTACCGCACCTTCTATCGGTGCATGCAGAATTGAAACCGGCACAACACCCGTGACCGCGAGCCCAATACCAAGCGCAGGACGTGTGGGGTCTGACGCTATGATGCCCGGCGCAGGTGTAACCGGTACTGATTTAGTTTCACCAGCGTGATCAATCGTAAGGGTCAGTGGTGACTCGCTCGCGTGCGCTGCAGTGAACTCAGTAAAGGTAAGCGCATCAACGCCGTCATAGCGTGCGCCTGCGGTAGATACGGCAAGAATGCGATCACCCACTGAAAGACCGGCAACTGACGCGGGCGAGCCCGGCAAGACCTGTGCGACCGTAAGTGCCGCGTCTACGGCGTGTGGCACTTCAGCGTCTGAAAGCGCGCGCGGAACCCCCATAGTCAAGGTCGCCGAAATGAGCACCCAGGCAAACAAAAGATTCATGGAGATGCCAGCAAGAAGCACGATTGCCTGCTGATAGTGCGGCTTTGAGGTAAACGCACGCGGAGATGCAGGATGACCTTCTTCCAAGTCCTCGCCAAAGATTTTGACGAAGCCACCAAACGGAAGCGCGTTAAAGGTGTACTCGGTCTCCCCTATTTTCTTTCCCCACACTTTGGGTGGATAGCCGAGTCCAAACTCATCGACGCGCATGCCAAATAGTTTGGCGGCCACAAAGTGGCCCAGTTCATGCACGAGAATGAGCACAATGAGTACGAGAAGAAACGCGATAATAGTCATGCACGGAAGTGTACCATTCGTCCGAAATAATTATAAAAACGCCCGACAAGACGTGAGTCCGGTCGGGCGTTGAGGAAAGTTGGAACAATCAGAGTGCGGAGTAGTTTGCGCTTGCGGTGCGCGTGTAGCCTGCGAGGCGATCGTCAGCATAGCGACGAAGATCAACTTCGGAATTTTCCGAAAGCCAAAGATGTCCTGCGGCAAGAGCCGCAGGCGGATGGTGATGTGCTGCCGCAACAAAGACGGCAAGCGCACTACTGCCGCTCGGGCTCTCGATCACTCGAGCAAAGGCCTGAAAGGCCGAGGTTTCGAGACGTCCCATAAGGCACGCAAGGTTGTGCACGGCATACAGGTACGCTGCGACCGTGTGATTCTTGCCTCGCAACTTCGTGTGAAGCTTTGGGATTTGCATACGATCGGGAAGCGCCTGGTTCGGGATTGATGCTCCGCGCTTTATGGTTGGTGTGTCGTACAGGGCTCCTGAAGTAAATTGATAGAGCCCATACGACACCAGACTTCCCGCCTGGGCCGGTATGCGCTCGACAAATTCACTTCCCCCGAACCTCAGTCTGAAGTCGAGGTAGTCCTTGTTGCGCATACCATCAGTGTCACTCGTGCGGTGTTCCGTCATACCAATAGCAAGCAGCATCCGGCCATCGACCAGAAGTGCAGCCTGTCGCAGCAGACGAAGCCGTGCGGGCGAAAGTTCGTACAGTTTTGCAATGTAGTCCCAGTCGAGCGCATCGTAGATGCCTCGATTTGTCCGCGTCGCACGATTTTGGTATGCCGTCAGACGCGTTTTGTTCGGACCACTGATGTGGTACTCATCGAGCATCACTTTACCGAATCTCCAAAGCACATCGCGCTTTGCAGCACCGGCGGCATTACCCGCGAGGAGCCATGCCGTATGCAAGATAGAAGCATAGTCGAGTTCATGCGCAGCACGCAGGTTTTGCGTACGCTCAAATATTTCGAAGGCACCCGCTTCATCGATTGAGAACCCTTGCTCGTTATGCAGATTTGCATTCACGAGTACTGCGGTTGCCACAGTAACGGCGGTCATGGTGATGCCCGCAGACATACCCATGAGGCCGCGCCGCGTGACTAGGTATGGACCTGCCGAAAGCATGGTCATTGCGAATCTCCTTTTCTGTGACTGTTCCTACGTACCAAGGAACCACTACGTATCTGGGATAAATTATACATATATATGATAAAAACGTAAAGAGCCCGGAATTCCGGGCTCTTTACGTGTTTGCTGCTCGACTAGAGCGTAATTTCCTTCTTCTTTTTATCGAGAAGTTCCTCGAGTGCCGCTACCCCTGCATCTATCTTCTTCTGCACCTCGTCCTTGTAGCGCTTCAGTTCGTCCTGACTCATGCCGCCTTCCTTCTCCGCGCTATCAAGCGCCTTCAACACATCGGCGCGGTGACCACGGAGTGTGACGCGAGCCTGTTCGGTTTTTTCACCCGCGATTTTCCCGAGCATGGTGCGGCGGTCGGCGGTAAGTTCTGGGAACGAAATGCGCAGTCCTTGATCATCGGTACCGACTCCCACGCCGAGGTCAGCGTCGACAATCGCCTTCTCAATATTTTTCATGATGGACTTATCCCACGGCACAATGCGCAGCGTGCGTGCATCTTCAATAGTCACGGAGGCTACCTGCATAAGAGGCGTGCGTGCGCCGTACACCTCAGGCTTTACCCCATCGAGGATAATGGGCGTAGCACGACCTGTGCGGATCGTCGAAAGCTCGCGGACGAGCCACTCTTCTGTTTCCTTTACCTGTGCGTCGAACGGTTTAAAATCGTATGCCATATAAGTAAGCGTATCCTACCGCTTTGTAGGCAGTACAAGCAACAGATGCTCAAAGATGAGCTTCAAGGGTGCCGAGCGCTCGTGAAGTATGGACGTGAAGCGCGAAAGTTCAGAAAGAAGCATTCGATTCTCTTCACTTCCCGTTCCCTCCTTCTCTTTTTCGTAGTGTGCGATCGTCAGGCCTTCAATGATGCGGAGTGCGTCGGCGCGCGCGGATTGCTTTTCATCATCCTTTGCTGATTTTGCGCGATCCAAAAGTTTTGCGACCATTTTTTCTCGCTCGCCCGTGCTTGCCAACACAAACGGATGCGGGGTGCGCGCCTCCGGCGCGCCATGGCGCGGAAGCGACTGCAGACGCGAACGCAGCGTCGGGAGGAGCTGGCCTTCTTGTGGCACTAGGAGCACGAGGGTGGCGTAGGGCGGCGGCTCTTCGAAAAGTTTCAGGAGCGCATTCTGTGCTTCATGAAAAATTCGCTCGGTCGCAATGATTACCAACTTGTCAGAACCTGCTACCGGCGCCATAGAAACTACTTCCATGACTTCGCGCGCATGCTCAACCGGGAAAAGATGATACTCGAGCACGAGTACGTCAGGGTGCGACTCCTCGGGAAGTCCGAGCACCTGCGTGCCGTAGGCACGCGCCGCACTGATGCCTGCTGCACGATCTCCCGTGACCATAAATGACTGCGCCATGCTTCAAGTGTAGCGTACTGACGGTTTTACCACCTCCTTCATACGCGTCTCATGAAGCTCGGTTACACTTAGGCTATATGAATTCAAAAATTCTCGTTGGGATCGCGGTCGTATGTGCGCTCGGCCTTGCCTCCTACCTTTGGTACAGCGGCCAACCAAAAAAAGATACCGGAGCGGAACACGCGACGAGTACACCGAGCACTGCAAAACCCCAGAAAGGGGCAAGCGTAAACCCTGCAGCACTCAAGGCTGACGTCACCGGTACTTGGCAAAGCACGGACGATCCGAAGTTTACGCGTGAGTTCCGCGCGAACGGTACCGTCGTCGATCGCTACGAAGGCAACAAGGACGCAACCACCGAAGGCTCTTGGAAAGTCGTCACGGATTCCCGCACACTCCCCGCGTCTATTCCGAACGCAAAAGATCTGACAATTATCCAGGTTGGGTTTCCTGAAGAAGTTTTGCTCTTCACGGTGGTAGGCGTATCTTCCACTGAGCTCGAGCTTTCCTATGTCGGTCGCGGCAATACCCTCCATTTCACCCGTATAAAATAAGCTCAGCAGCGCATTATTGACTTTT
>CAYIKA010000002.1:1192-11038 GCA_964363905.1 uncultured Candidatus Saccharibacteria bacterium | reverse complement strand
GGGCTTTTTCTATGCACCCGCAACGGTTTGACATTTTTCAGGTGTACCGCATGCTACTTCTAGATCGGAGTTCTCTCCGCCCTCTACTGTTAGGAGTTACCGGTGCGCACCATTCCCCTGCTCACGCTTGTCGTGTTCGGTGCGTGTGGAGTCGCGACGAACAGTCTCGCCGCACCTCCTCCCTCGTTCACGGTCGACCTCGCAACCTACGGCAGATACAGCGATGAATCACTGCCGGAGTTTCGCACATCAGGTCACTACAACTTTGCTGACGACGATCGCATAGTCCGCGTTGGTAAGGTGGTGATCAATCCGTCTCTGTCGACTGACTATCATGCCTTCGCACGCAGTGACGTCACCGACGGGCGCACCGCGCTTCAAGTTGAAGTGAAGGCGCCCTTGAACAAAGCCTCGACGATGGAGTTCCGTCTCACGGGCATGTATCCACTCAAGACTCGCGAGGAAACACCTCCGAGCGAGTTCGGTAGAATTCTTCCGCAAACCTACGGTCTCCCGGAAACGCCGAAGACTCTGGTGAGCGCGAAGTTCGTCATGAAGCTCGGCGTGCCCCACTAAACTCCCCCAACTGAAAGGCCCACCTCACGGTGGGCCTCTTTTTGTCTGCCGTATGAAAACTAGCGCTTACTAATGATGCTGCGCTTGTAGGTATCGAGGTGCTTGAGCGCCACACCCGTGCCGCGCGCCACACAGAAGTACGCGTCGTCGGCAAGCTTTGCTTCGACGCCCGTGCGACGAAATACGAGCTCGGGCAGATGACGCAGCTGCGAGGTGCCGCCTGTAAGGATGATGCCGTTATCGATGATGTCGCTTGCGAGTTCGGGTGGTGTCTCCTGAAGTACTTTGCGAATCGCATTCATCATCTCACGCAGTTCCCTATTCATCGCTTGCACGATTTCGTTGGTGCGCAGCTCCACGGTGCGCGGCAGACCCGATACTAAGTCGCGTCCCTTCACCGCCATAGTGAGCTCTTCAGACACAGGCACTGCCGAGCCTATCTGAATTTTTATTTCTTCGGCCGTCTTGTCGCCGATTGCGAGGTTGTACTGCTTCTTCAGGTGATCGATGATCGAGCGGTCGAGTTTGTTGCCTGCCACTTTGACCGAGGTCGAGGCCACAATGCCGCCGAGCGATATCACTGCCACGTCGATGGTGCCGCCGCCAATATCTGCAACCATGCGCCCGAGCGCTTCCTGAATGGGAATGCCCGCACCAATAGCCGCGAGTATCGGTTCCTTCACCACAAACGCGTCCTGTGCACCGGCTTTCACCGCCGCTTCGATGACCGCGCGCTTCTCGGTCGACGTCACACCAGCAGGTACGGACACGAGCACGATGGGCTTCAGTAAATTCCAACGGCCAAGCGCCTTGCGCATGAAGTAGCGCAGCATCGCTTCGGTCACGCGATAGTCCGCAATCACCCCGTCCTTCATAGGACGATACGCGGTGATGGAGTCCGGCGTGCGGCCAATCATTGCTTTGGCTTCGACGCCAATAGCGAGGACTTTGTTGTTTTCGGTGGAGACCGCAACGACGGATGGTTCGTTTAATACCACACCTTTGCCCGGCACAAACACCAAGACGTTAGTCGTACCAAGATCAATACCAAGATGAGGTGAAAACGAAGCCATAAAGCCTGCGTATCATACCCTGTCCTTTCGATTGGCTCAAAATTCTCCCTGTTGAAACTGCTTGACAATAGTTGCTTTAAGTAGCATACATATATCAGCAACACTCTCATGTAAGGATGAGACATATGAAGGAGTTCATTTCTCTGTTCGTAGGCGGCAATCTCTTGTTCGCGAGCCCCACACTCCTCGTGAACACCGTCGGAGTGAAAGATGTCATTTCGCCGAATCAGCACCCCTGGATCACCGGCATTCCTACGAACGCCATGGTGATCTTTGTGTCCACGGGCATCGCCGTGAGTATTCTGCTCCTGGTGAGTGCCTTTCTTTCGACCCGGAAGTCGAAACCGAATCAATAACTCTTGTGAGCCCCGCGTGTAGACGCGGGGCTTTCGTTTTTATAGTGTTCGTACGCTACAATAACCCGCACATGCCCGACCGAGAGCCCATTAATTTCGTCGTCGAAGGTGGTCGTCCCCTTTCAGGATCGATTGAAACCAATCGATCCAAAAACGGCGCGGTCGCACTCCTTGCCGCATCTCTTCTTAATAAGGGTACGACCACCCTTCACAAGGTGCCGGTAATCGAAGAGGTGAAGCGTTTGGTCGAAGTACTGGAATCAATCGGCGTCGCGTGTGTCTGGAACGACCACACCCTGACCCTCACCCCACCCGCAGTACTCTCGCTCGACACTATCGATAAGGTCGCAGCAGCGCGAACCCGCAGCATCCTTATGTTCATCGGTCCCCTGCTGCATCACTTCCCCGAATTCGACATTCCTCAGTCAGGCGGCTGCACCCTTGGTCTGCGCTCCGTACGCCCGCACCTTTGGGCACTCGAAAAGTTTGGAGTTGCAATCGAAGCCCTCACCGACCGCTTCCAGATAACGCACGACGGACTCGCACCTGCGACCGTGATTTTGTATGAGTCGAGTGACACTGCGACTATCAACTCTCTCTTTGCGGCCGCACGCATTAACGGCACCTCCGTCATTAAGTACGCGTCGGCCAATTACCAGGTGCAAGAAATTTGCGGATATTTGAAAGCACTCGGTATCGGTGTCGAAGGCATCGGAACCACCACACTCACCGTGCACGGCGTATCTGATATCAACCTCGATGTTGAGTACACCGTCGCCGAAGACCCGACCGACGCCATGTTCTTCATCGCTGCAGCTGCCGCCACAAAGTCCGCACTCACCGTGCGCAGGGCACCAATTGAATTTCTTGAGGTAGAACTCGCGGTACTTGAAAAGATGGGACTCCACTACACCGTCACCGACGCAGGCATTTCAGAAAACGGTATTACTAAACTCGCTGACATTTCATTTGAGCCTTCCGAACTCACGGCATTCCCCGAAAAAATTCATGCGCGTCCGTACCCCGGCCTCAATATCGACAACCTTCCCTTCTTTGCCGTGATCGCGACCCGCGCGGAGGGCACCACTCTCATACACGACTGGGTCTACGAGAAGCGCGCCATCTACTACACCGAGCTCGATCGTCTCGGTGCTGACACGGTTCTCATGGACCCTCACCGCATTCAGATACACGGCCCCAGCCACCTGCGTGGTGCAGAGCTTGTGTGCCCGCCGGCACTTCGTCCTGCCACTATTCTTCTTATTGGTATGCTCGCATCCGAAGGCCGCTCCATTCTTCGGAATGTCTACAGCATTAATCGCGGCTACGAAGACCTAGTTACCCGCCTCACCTCTATTGGTGCCAAAATCGAACAGACCTAAAGAGGTTGGTAGAATAGGTGCATGAAGCCTATTGGAGACTTTCTTCCGAAACCCCCTGCCGAGGGAGAAAAACCCAAGAAGTCCCGTGTGCATGAGCGCGGTGAATTGCTCAGGTTTTTTCAGCGCCATCTCAACTATTCCCGTGCGCAGGACGGTCTCCCCAAACTCACGATGGGACGCCTCGGTAGAGTACTCGAAGGCATTCCGACCAACGATCTCTACTACTTGAAGTCGGTCTGCAGTCGCGCCAAAAACTTCAGCAAGAAATTCTGGTGGGAAGTTGATCCAAAAAAGCACGAGGAAAAGGAACCGTTCTAGATTGACAAACTCATAGTGGTGTCATAAGGTATTTGAGCCCATTAGCCTCACAGTTGATGTGGCACGGTGCGAGGTTCGATTCCTGAGCCGGCCCGCTACGGAACCCCGAATCTCGCACCACTCTGTCCTTTTTAGAGACCCTTTGGAGACAAGTCCCTCCCCCACCTCCGTACGCTCGCTTAGTGATAATGCACTGGGTGTCCTGCACGGATGGAACGGTCCCTCCAAGGTAGTGTGTCGTCGGCCATGCTGCGCCTGCTGGATAAGCACGCTCCAAGTACGTTGCGCTCGGCCGGCGACACACGATTCTCTCCGCGCTCGACCTGGTCGGGCGCTTTTCTTTTACCCGTAGCCTGTTACCGTATTTATATGAAGGCCATTGTGCAGAACGGCGACCCGGTACTCCGGGCCATTGCCCCTGAAGTACCCGAAGAACTCTTTGGGTCTGAGACGCTGCAAGATATCGTCCGTGATATGGAACAGGCGCTCGATAAGGAAAAGGACGGCGTAGCACTCGCGGCTCCGCAAATCGGCGTGTCCTATCGTATTTTTGTCGTCCGCTACGACCGCATACGCGATACCGAGCCGGAAGATGCTCCCACCGCACCCGAAATCGGTGTATTTATAAATCCTTCATTTGTCCGCAGTTCGCAGCGTCGCATCGAAATGGACGAGGGCTGCCTTTCGGTCCGCTCCATCTACGGCAAGACAAGGCGCCACGAGCGCGCCACCGTTCGCGCACGAGCGCTTGATGGCACTACCTTTGAGCGCGGCGGGGGCGGCATCCTTGCGCAGATTTTCCAGCATGAGACCGACCACTTAAACGGTATTCTTTTCATCGACCACGCGACCGAGATAGTAGAGGCGCGCCCGGCAGACGAAGCAGCTACTTCAACAGCATGAGTACGTTCATTTATTTCGGTACACCGTACGTGGCCAAAGACACATTGCAGGTACTAGTCGAAAAAGGCTTCACCCCGAAACTCGTCGTGACCTCGCCCGACGCGCCAAGCGGGCGCGGCCTCGTGCTTACGCCTTCCGATACAAAGACATGGGCGCTTGAACACAACCTCCCTGTGCGTACGCCAGAAAAACTTGATGCAAGCGCAATTACAGAACTTCGGGCACTGGGCGCAGACTACGCCGTGGTTGTTGCATACGGGAAAATTCTTCCCCAAGCACTTATCGATATCTTCCCCAAGGGCGTACTGAATGTTCACTATTCACTCCTTCCTCGCTACCGCGGCGCTTCTCCCGTGGAGTCAGCGCTCCTAAATGGTGACATTGTGACGGGTGTCTCGGTGCAGCGCATGGTCTACAAGCTCGATGCGGGTGATGTGGTGGCAGCGCGTGAGATCGCCATTCTACCGACTGACACCACTCGGGAGTTGCGCGCACGCCTCATACAGGAGGGTGCGGAACTTCTTGCAGAAACACTTCCCCATTACCTCGCGGGCGACATGACTCCCGTGCCACAAGATGAGACACAAGCGACCCATTGCGGAAAAATAGGTAAAAAAGATGGTGAGCTTGATCTTGCTGCTGATGGAGAAAAGAATTGGAATACCTATCGCGCCTATGCGGAGTCACCGGGGACCTACTTCTTTGCCCGGCGCGGTGATAAACGCATTCGCGTAAAAATAGTCACGGCGAGCTTTGAAAGCAATACCTTTACGCCGGTGCGCATTATTCCCGAGGGAAAAAAGGAAATGAATTATACGGACTTTGTCCGCTCTCTATAAAACAAGGACCCGCGTGAGCGGGTCCTTTAGGTTTTAGACTTTGGGAATCGGGCGAGCAGAAATAGCTCGTTGTTCACGGGCGGGTCCACAGGGAATGTACGGGAGCTGACCCCTCGTACCTACAGAACCCGCGTGCGACGTCGTTTCTTTCTTATACCTACAGAAAGCAGCGAACGCACCTTCCTTGTTCATGCGCATGTGGCTAGCCACCAAAAGCAGACGCTGCGATAACCAAGATGGTTCATCGACCCAATCAGACGGCATGTTTACCCTCATTAGTTCCTCGCTGGAGCTAATCAAAATCACATAGGATACCTCTGTTCGGAGACTACTCCCGAGTCCCGAGCGATGCAACCTATTAAGTGCTCAGACGCTGCATAAGCGACTTGAACATACCTCCGCCCTTGCGTGCGAGTTTTATTTTTTTCTTGCGGGCCGTATGGAGTTCACTTGCAAGTTCGCGCACCGTCGTATCGATGGCGTTTTCAAGTGTTTCTTCAACCGCCTTGGCGTAGAAGCGTGTGCCATCTACATGCAAATTAATATCCGCATACCATATCCGCCCATTTGCGTGCGCACTGGTCTCGCGACCAAGATCTACGTACGCATAACTCTGCAGTTCCCCTTTCCCTAAATACTTATGTAAACTTTCGAACTTCTTTCGTGCGTGGGCGCTAATTTCAGGTGGAATTTCATAGTTGGTGCCTTTGAAATGTATCTGCATACGCGGGAATAGATTATCTATACTTCTTTATTGTAGACCTTATGCGACACCGAATGCCGCTCTGTGCAGGCTTCCCCACCTTATAGGTATGCTCCCTAAGTTTCGATGAAGACCCGTCCTTTGTACGCAGGTAGGCGTTGCTGAATAGCCATTTTAGGCTAGAATGCCAAAGTCCTCGCAAGAGGACACGTTCGTACCAATATTCCGCGATAGCTCAATGGTAGAGCAGCTCCCTGTTAAGGAGTTGGTTCCAGGTTCGAGTCCTGGTCGCGGAGCATTTATGGGAAAACTTGGGATTACATAGCACGCTTGACAAAGCGTGCTATGTATGCTATGTTCGTATTAGGTTAGAAATCCACCCTCTTACGAAAGCGAGGCATCAAATGTCGAAACCCTTCAGTGAACTGAGCAAGGACGAGGCGACCCAGGTTGTCCGCCAAATCGTGAGGTCGTCGGACTCGGAGGACGAAATCAAGCGTCGTCTGACGGAAGCCGGCTTCAATGGTGAAGCAGCGGCCATCTGCTCGCAGCGTTGCGGACCGATGTTCCAAGCGATGGTGATGGTGTGGGGACCGCGCGGCGAAGTCATCAGCGCGTAGTCCGGCAATCCAGGCCGTCCAGGGAGAGACCTCCCTCGGGCGGTCTTTTCTTTTATAAAGCCGGAACAAATATCCTATTTGATACAAAATAGGTTCGAAGATTGGAAGCCCAGGGGAGCTAGAAACCAGTTAGGCCCCGATGCGAAAGCATTGGGGTCTTACTGTTTCACTCCGCGACCAGGACTCGAAGAGACGGACCGGGCACCCATTCAGAAGAATGGGTCGGGAGTCGCGGACACGACCGAATCCGAGTGACGACGAGGATTCGAGTTGCGGACAAGAGCGTACTCGCGTTCCTGGTCGCGGAGCTTGAAACCCCACTCACCCGCACCGTATACTAATCAGGTGTACTACTTCTCCTCGCGCCCTACCCGAGGCTTCACTCTTTTGGAGCTCCTGGTCGTCATAGCTATCATTGGTCTTCTCTCGACCATCGTGATGAGCTCGCTCGCCGAAGCACGCAAACGTGCAGCGGTCGCAAAGTCCGGCGAAGATTTTCATACACTACGTAATGCACTCGAATTGTATTACTCCGATAAGGGCGACTGGCCGCCTGCAAACACGAACACCGTGTTTATGGCAGATACCGCCGGTATCTACGGAAACTGGTCACAGCTAATGACCTACATGAAGGCGTATGTACCCAATCCGATCGTACCCGTAAATCCTCCGAAGACTGCGAGCGATGGTACCTACGGGACGTATGTGAGTGAGGGCTATGACTATGTGAAAGGTGCTCCTAACGCTCCGGTATACGTAGATATCATTAATTCAATCAACGGTCAGTACATTGCCTGCATCACGATACGTAAAGGATATATGTTGAATATGCTTCAGGAAAAGCAGACGAATCAAACCAAAAATGATGGCGGCATTGATCCGGACGGATACGATGTGATTGAGGGCGACTATACTATTACCACAAATCCTGCGGACTGCGCCGCAGGTCGATAATACTAAATGTATGGCTGTTGAATTCAACGATGAGTCCCAAGACGAGTACCAGCGATCTGCGCATGCGCGCAGTGCTGGGTTCTCAGTCATTCCCTGGCTTATCAAGAAAGGCTGGGTACGCGATCAGAAGCAAGGAGATATGCTTCTCGTTACTATTATTCTCCTGTGCGTGATCGTCTCGGGATTCATGATCTACAACGTATTCGTAAGCCCGGTAGAAATAGTCCCGACCCAGCAACCTTCCATACAGGTCCACTTTCACACCTAACCGCGAAGACTTGGGAGCGCATGACAAATTGATAAGAAGATGTTAGAATCTACCTATCAAACACAGCACGGTCGCAGGAGGTTATGTAAACTTCCCTCGACGGCACACTGTACTTGATACTTATTCAGGTACTTCAGATTCACACATTGTATGCAGCAAGGAACTATCGCCCGCGTCACCGACAAGGGATTCGGGTTTATCAAGGTTGAGGGTATGGAAAAGGATGTCTTTTTCCACTCAAAGGAAGTCGTAGGCGCAAGCTTCGACGACCTCCGTGAAGGTGACAAAGTCAGCTTCGAGATCAGCGAGAGCCCAAAGGGTCCAAACGCCACTCAGGTTTCGAAAATATAACGAGGAGAGCGCGCTTGCGCGCTCTTTTCTTTTATCAGCTCACATCACCCGCTATGGAAATAGGAAAAATTGCGCAGCTTCTCGAACGCGACCGCGGCTTTATAAAACGTACCGGCATTGAGGAACAACTTTTCTTCCATGCGGATGATTTGTCGGGCATGCAGTTTGCTGAGCTTCACGAAGGCGACAAAGTTCAGTTCTCGATCGTCGAGACGGGCAAGGGCTCGTACGCATCCCAGATCAGCAGGTGTGCAGCAGCCAAATAGTGCGCTACGATAAGAGCCTATGGTAAAAAACGGTCACGGAGTCAGCTCCAAAAACAATCCGAACAAGACGCCTAAGACGAAGAAACGTCTAGCGGCAAAGAAAGCGCTTCGCGCGAGTCGCTCCCCAAAGAAACGCTCATAACGATACGCAGTTCGAAGTAAAAGACGGCCCCCAAGGCCGTCTTTTACTTTTGCTGCCACGGGTCTGAGCACCGTAGTTTCGAGAAGTTGACAATACCTGTTTTGAGGTCCATAACTGCGTTCAGATAGAAGCAGGCCACCTGCCCGCTCATTGAGGAGGAACCAAGTATGCGTCTCTGGACCGCTCCCCTCCTGGGAGCTCTCGCGACTGTTTTTGGGAGCGCGCACGCGTTTGCCGAGGACTTTGTTCCCGCCAGCAACAGTGCGGGAATCGAAACCTTCGTCCCGCACGACTATGCCGAGTGGGGCAAAAGACGGAGGCCGGAGTTCTCGGGCTGCAGCGCCTCGGTATCGATGGGCATGCAGACCAATGATCCCCGGATCGAATACGGCGTCGATCTCTCGAACGGCGAGCCGGTCGCCAAGACCGAAGTGCAGGGTCGCTGTGGGAATTTCTCACTCGCGATCCAGAACTCGACCAGCGTCTCGAACGAGAGCGGGTTCGGCGGTCGGCAAACGGCCAACGAGACCACCGCCCGCATTGGATACCGGAACGACATCGATCTGCCTCTCGTGGGTACGTTCGAATATAAGGTGTCGGCTGGTTACCTGGGCGTTGATCTCGGCCAGGGCAACGAGTCCATGCGCGACGACTACATTGAGTATTCAGCCGAAGTCGCACGCCCCTTCCGCATCAACCAGGAATGGACGGTGACCCCGTACGTGAGTCCGCTGAAGTACGTGCCGGTTGCGCACAACAATCCGCTCTACTGGATCAAGGTCGGCAGCCGGATCGAACGGACTACCGAGAGCGGCATGACGGTTGCGTTCGATTTCGGCAACATGACCAACGTGAATTCCATCACGGCGGTCCCGGAGCGCGAAGTTCGCTTCGCGAAGCTAAGCGTAAGCAAGCCCGTTCGCGACAACTTCCGCGTCTCTATGGGCGTCATGTATACCCAGCACATCAAGAAGGAGTTCGTCGTCCCGCAACAAGTCGCGCGCGACGGTCGGCTCATTCTGTACACCGCACCAGGACAACAGTGGGGCGAAAGTCAGCCCTTCACCTGGTTCCTGAACGGCACCTATACGTTCT
>CAYIKA010000002.1:0-1092 GCA_964363905.1 uncultured Candidatus Saccharibacteria bacterium | reverse complement strand
GCCGGCGTATGCGGCACGGCGCCCACTAGTGGTGGTGTCGCATCTATTAACAAACTCATAGAGAATGCGCGGCAGACCGGTGCGTTTGCACAAGCCTTGAATACTACCCTCTCCCAAGCAGGTGCTTGGAACACGGTCACCTGCCATGAAAACGGCAACGCCTGGGCTGCTGAATCCCCTCTCAAGGCAAGCGCAAGCGGCGCACCCGTCATGTGGTGCACCGACGACAACGGCAACTCTAAGCAGCGCGCGACCGTCCTCGCTTCAAACGAAGTCGTTTGTAGCTAATTTCATCCCACAAGCAGTCGGTATAGCGCCCTGGCAACAGGGCGCTATACTTGTGCCATGAAAAAAATCATCATTGGGCTTCTCGTTTTCGTAGTACTACTTATTGGAGCGTACGCAGTTAAGACCTATGTGTATGCTCCCGCACCCACGGGGACCAACCATAATGCGGGTATCTACACCTCGCGTCCTTTTGGCATTTCGTTTATCTATCCAAAAGGCTACTACCTCAAAGAGCGTACTGATGTAGGCACTCCCGAGCGCCCGCAACTTTCTGTCCTTCTGGTGGAGGACACGCCAGAAAACCGCGACCTCGTAAACGGAGTTTCAAAAGATGTCCGCGAGGGCCCCACTGCCATCACCGTGGATGCATATCCAAATCCTGAGGCTCTCTCGGCCCGCGACTGGATGAGCAAAGATACGAATTGGACCATTCGTACCTCAGAAGTAACGGACGTAACGGTAGGCACGACAACCGGTGCCTCCTACCGCTGGAGCGGCCTCTACGAGGGCAAATCGACCGTTGTGACGCATGGCACACATGCCTATGTGTTCTCCGTCACCTGGATGACCGCCTCAGATGCTATTCTCAAAGACTACGATACACTCCTCACTTCAGTCGCCTTCCCTTCTTAAGACTCTTTCAGGTAGACAAAGAAAAAGCGCCCCGTACGGGGCGCTTTTTCTTTGTCGGTTCCCTTCTTTAGAAAGGAAGGGTCTTGATCTCAATCTTCTTCAGACCTGAGGTGTTACCCGCAGCGTCGTAGGCTTGCGCCCCGAACGCGTAGGTGGCGCCTCCGAGCAGTC
>CAYIKA010000001.1:28382-34389 GCA_964363905.1 uncultured Candidatus Saccharibacteria bacterium | reverse complement strand
GCTCAACATCGTCATTTACGATGTTGCAGTAGCTTACGTGATCTGCAGTCACGGTTACCGTACACACCTCGTGATGAGGAGCTACATTTTCGCCTTCGCTGTAGGTGGTTGTGTAGCCAGGAGCAGATCCTTCGATGATGTGATAGGTGCCAGGAGGGAGGGTGAGGGTTTTCTTGCCATGGAGTGGGTCGCCGTTCTCTTCGAGGGCGAGCGGACCGTGGAGCTGGTGTCCCTCGGTGTCGTTCACCGTAATGGTGAAGTTGGTGGCGGTAGACGTACCCTCATCGTCATTAATGACGAGCTTATGCACGTACACCGTACCTGTCGGAGCGACAGCCTCTGTCTCAACGCCAAGCACCTGAGGCGCGAGAGTCTCGTCCGCAGCAGGAGGTGTGACATCGGTCGGCGCCGAAGGCTCTGCCGGAGTCTCGACAACCGGTTCCTCTACCACGGTTGGGGTTTCAATAACTGCCGGAGCTAGATCAGCCTCCTGCGCACGCACGAGCGTAGCGGGGAAGTTGATAGCCACGAGGCTGATCATGGTGAGACCAGCGTAAATCGCCGCAAGTGTCTTGCGGAGTGCACGCGAACGAGCATCAATATTGTTCATGGTAATGAATTAGGTATATACGCACCTGAATGCGCGTTTGTAATGTGGAGCCCGAAGCCTGTCTGCCACTCCTCTATATAGGGAATGGAGTACCCTTAGTACCTAATCGCAGGTATAGCACTTGATGTGTGTAGGGTCAATGAAGGCTAAAACTGTTGACAACCTGTGGATAAGATTGCTTTACAAAAGAAAGTGAAAAGCGGAGAGAACGCGATTACGCTTTCGCCCGCGAGTCGAAGTCTCGTCGACACTCGACTCCGCTCTGGGCACCGCCTCGCGACCCATGCTGCTGCACGGGTACCCCGCTCCGGCGTTCGAATCTCTCCGCCTCACGCAAAATATAATTGCCGTCTGCTTTCGCAGACGGCTCATTATTTTGCGGAGGCGGAGAGATTCGAACTCTCGGAACCTTTCGGTTCACACGCTTTCCAAGCGTGCGCACTAGACCACTATGCGACGCCTCCGGGTCGCTTTGTTATAGCAGAAATTACTGTGGCGCGGTACCGAGAAGCCGCTTGATACGGTCTTCGACGGGCGGATGGGTCGCAAATAAACGGTTCACGAACTTCCCCGCCTTTGCACCAAACGGGTCACCTATAAAGAGGTGTGCGGTAGCATGATTTGCCTTCTGCATTGGGCGCGCGTAGCTACCTATCTTCTGGAGCGCAGAAGCGAGGCCTTCGGGGTAGCGGGTCAGGAGCGCACCCGACGAGTCGGCCAGGTATTCGCGCCTGCGCGAAATCGCGAGCTGAATGAGTTGCGCTGCAATTGGGGCAAGGACAATGCCGACAATCGCAACAACGGCAAAGAGCGCGTTGCCCTTACTATCGCTATCGCGGTCGCCACCCAGGTACGACATGCGTAGGAAAATGTCCGCAATGATCGCAATGAAGCCCGCAAGCACCACCGCAACGGTCATGAGGAGAATGTCCTTGTTTTGAATGTGCGAAAGTTCGTGACCGATTACCCCTTCGAGTTCCGCACGATTCATGATGGCAAGCAAACCCGTCGTTGCGACGACGACCGCGTGCTTCTCATCGCGTCCGGTGGCAAACGCGTTTGGTGCTGGGTCGTTTATCACGTAGATCTTTGGCATCTGCATACCTGCTGTGATGGCGAGGTTTTCGGTCACCGTATAGAGATCGAAGAATTCTTCCCGCGTCGCAGGCTTTGCGCCTGTCATGGAGAGCGCAATCTTGTCGGAAAACCAGTAGCTCGTGAAGTTCATAAAGAGCGAGAACCCGACTGCCGCGTACAAAATAGCAGGGGAGTCGTAGTACCACGCGACCGCATACCCCACGGCGATTACCACGATCAAAAACCCAGCCATAAGGAGCCAAGTCTTCCATACGTTCGCTGATCGTTCCTGATAGAGATTCATATATAGGTATGACGCACCGGCGTGCGGTGTCCTTACTTAGAACGCTACCTTTACTGGCTCACGTGCAGCCTCCTCACCTTCGGTGAGTTCGAACAGATCCATATGAGAGAAGCCGAACGTAGACGCAATAACGTTGCCCGGGAACTGCTCCACTGCCGTATTGAGGGTCATGACGTTCTGGTTGTAGAAACGGCGGCTCGCCATGATCTTATTTTCCGTGTCTGAGAGTTCACGCTGCAGTTCGAGGAAGTTAGTGTTCGCCTTCAAGTCTGGGTACGCCTCAGCAACCGCAAAGAGTGACTTAAGGGTGCTCGAGAGCATGTTCTCCGCCTGTGCGTGTTCGCTTACTGACTGTGCGCCCATAGCGGCTGAGCGCGCCTTGGTCACGTTTTCAAAGGCTGCCGACTCATGTGCCGCGTATCCCTTTACGGTTTCCACCAGGTTAGGAATGAGGTCATAGCGACGCTTCATCTGTACTTCGATGTCAGACCACGCTTCCTTTGCGCGATTACGAAGCGCAACAAATCCGTTGAACGCAACGACAACCCAGAGTGCGATGACGACGATAATGCCGAGCACGATGTAAAGGATGATCATAATAGGTAGGTGATTACCCTTTTAGTATAGCGCATTGCCAAGAACGCTCAACGGTTGCATAAATTCCGGTCCGTCGTATCGTAGATACAGGCAGCGAGAGGAGGCTCATGTGTCTATCGGGCAAGAATTGATTCTGGGTATTGGCGTTGCGTCTCTTGTTGTACTTTTCGTTGGTACCATCGTCCGTGACCGCACTAAAGCACGGGCGCGGGTCCGCGGAAAGACACGCCCGTTTTAATACGAACACGGCGCGGCACCACTGGTGCCGCGCCGCTTGCTTTATCTGTCTGAAAGCAGGGAAGTTAGAAGTCCATTCCCATTCCCCCGCCCATGCCACCCTCAGGCGCAGACTTCGGCTCTGGGATGTCCGCAACGGCAGCTTCGGTGGTGAGCAGTATTGCTGCCGCAGAGACCGCGTTCTCAAGCGCGCTCCTGGTTACCTTCACCGGATCAATGATGCCGGCCGCCATCATGTCAGCGACTTCCTCACCCTTGAGGGCATCATAGCCAGAGAATCCCTTCGCGTTCTGTACGCGCTCAACAATAGCGGAACCATCGTCCTTTCCGGCGTTCGCAAGTATCTGACGGAGCGGTGACTCCAGTGCGCGTGCCACAATCGCAAAGCCGGTCTCCTCGTCTTTGGTATCGAATTCCCAATCCTCGCTGCGCAGGCCACGTGCCACTTTCGCAAGCGCGGTACCGCCGCCCGGGATAATACCTTCTTCAATCGATGCTTTGGTTGCCTTCACCGCGTCATCAATCTTGTCCTTCAAGTACTTCATCTCGGTCTCGGTTGCCGCGCCCACACGAATGACGGCGACGCCACCGGTAAGTTTTGCAATGCGTTCTTCGAGCTTCTCCTGATCGAACTTCGAGGTAGCGCGCTCAAGGAGTGTCTGCAGTTCTCCCACACGGGCTTCGATGTCCGCCTTCTTGCCCTTACCGCCCACAAAGGTCGACGTGTCCTTGCCCACCACCACGCGTGCCGCACGACCTAGAATATTGATGTCCACGTTCTCAAACGTCATGCCGGTGTCTGCCGTGAGCACCTGGGCGCCCACAACCGTCGCGATGTCCGCGAGGAGTTCCTTCTTCTTGTCGCCATAACCCGGCGCTTTAACTGGAAGGATATTAAAGGTGCCACGAATCTTGTTCAGAATGAATGTGGAGAGTGAATCCCCTTCGAACTCATCCGCGATGATGACCAGGTCCTTGCGACCGCCCTGCGCAACCTTCTCGAGGAAGGGAAGTAGCTCCTGAATGTTTGTGATCTTCTTGTCGGTCACAAGTATTTGTGCGTCTTTCATCTCCGCCTCCATACGCTCCGGGTTGGTGATGAAGTACGGCGACACATAGCCCTTGTCGGTCTGGAGTCCTTCGACGACTTCGTAGGAGAGTTCGGTGCCCTGTGACTCCTCCACCGTCACCACGCCGTTCTGACCAACCTTTTCAATAGTGTCGGCAATGATGGTGCCAAGCTCTTCCGACTCTGCAGAAATAGTTGCGACCTGCTTCACGTCGTTCTTGCCTTCTACGGGACGCGCCATTTTCTTCAACTCCTTGATAGCTGCATCGCGTGCCTGTTCCATACCGGAGCGAATACCCATCGCGTTTGCGCCACGGGTGAGGTGCGCGAGACCTTCGTTTACGAGCGCCTCAAGAAGTACCACGGAGGTCGTGGTGCCGTCGCCTGCCGAATCATTCGACTTGCTTGCTACCTCTTTGACGATCTCTGCGCCCATGTTCTCAAACTTGTCCGCAAACGTTATTTCTTTGGCGATAGATACGCCGTCGTTAGTAATGCGGGGACCGCCGTAGCTTTTTTCGAGCACCACGTTGCGGCCGCGAGGACCAAGGGTGACTTTGACCGCGCGCGCAGCCTTTACCAGACCCTCATGAATACTCTTGCGTGCGTCTTCGCCAAATTTGATTTGCTTTGCCATATAGATAGGGAAGTTAAAGAGGCCTGCCTGCCGGTAGGCAGGGGAGTTGAACTACTTAATAATGCCGAGCACGCTTGATTCAGGAAGAATGAAATACTCCTGACCGTCGATCTTTACTTCGTCATAGCCGTACTTAGAGAAGAGGACCGTATTACCGACCTTAACGTTCATGGGAAGTAGTTTGCCGTCTTCATATTTGCCCGGACCGACTGCGACCACAATTCCCTGTCCCGGTTTTTCTCGGCTAGCCGTGTCGGGGATGATAATGCCAGAAGCAGAGACTTCTTCGCGAGGCGCAGGTTTTACAACGACGCGATCAGCGAGCGGTTGAATGGAAAGGTTTTCTGGTGTTTTAGCCATAGAAAATGGAAACGCGTTATGCAGTTAGTAAAGCGACTTTTTAAAGCGTTTACGCCTTAAAAAGTTATCCACAGTGTGGGAATGGCTTCATTATATGGGTGAGTTCATACAGTGCAAGCAGAACGGTCCATTTTAGTTATCCACAGTCGCCTTTCCTGCTCGAACTTTGACATTTAGTCTTAAATGGTGTATACTATATATAGATCAACTCAGCAGCTCTTGGAGAAAACCTAATGATCGGTGCCATTCTTGTCATCGTCTTAATGTTTGCCGTCGTCGGTATTCGTGCCAGTTACCTCACACTGCAGATGACCATCAGCACGTCTTCTTCCAAATTTGAAGACGCATCGAAGTTTGTGATTGGTGGCCCAATCATGTATCCCCTTCTTGCGTTCGCGATGTGCTGGATGAGCCTGCAAATCAACATTCACAAGTTTCAATTGTGGCGCGACTACATCGCCGTCGTGTGGCTGATTCTCCTGATGGGATTTATGGTCATCCACACCAACGATCTCATGAGGAAGCGGAAGTTGTGTACTACCCTTCTCGAACACAAACGCATCATGCTCATGGGTTAATACCCGCCCTCCGGACAACCGTCCGGAGGTTTTTGCTTCCTATCCCCACCCCGCACCTAGACTCGTCATTCTTGACTCTATACTAAATACGTATTCCTAAATAACACTGCACTATGGGTTTCGAAGGATTCTTCAAGAAGAAAGTTAAGACCGAGGAAGAGCAAGCTAAGGACAAGGCGGACCGAAAGGTAGCTGGCACGCTCGGTGTAGCAGCAGTAGGCGCAATGGGCGCAGCCGCCATCGGCGAAGCGGCGCATCAGTCAGATCATGCTCTTGAGGGCCACAACCTCATGGGGACGGTCGGCCAGGCGTCTGTAGAGGCACCTGCACCCGCTGAAAATCCAACGCTTGGCAAAAGATCTACTGACGCTCCGCCGTCGGTAACCATATCTGCAGCCTCACTTGACACCATCGCTCATCATGTAGTTACACCGGAAGGAGGCGCTCCTCATGTTGTGACGCCCGAGGGTAATGGCGACCCCGTAGTGATAAACCTCGCTGAGCAGCAGCAGATAGTCGAGAACCCGGAGCACTAATC
>CAYIKA010000001.1:4736-28282 GCA_964363905.1 uncultured Candidatus Saccharibacteria bacterium | reverse complement strand
TTTTTGGTACCGTAACGCCTACAGATGCAGAACCTCGCGGCAATATTGCCCTACATTCAGATAGTGCTTTCCGTACTCCTCATCGTCGGCATCGTGCTGCAGAACCGCGGCGCGTCCCTCGGAGGTGCCTTTGGCGGCGACAACTTCGCTTCCACGTTCTATAAGCGCCGCGGCGCGGAAAAGTTCCTCTTCAATGCGACCATCGTCGTAGCTATCCTGTTTGTGCTTTCGGCAGTTGCCGGCTTCCTCATCTAGGAACCACGCTTATGGAGCGTATCCCACGCTTCCCTACTAATTCCCCGCCTTATACCCGAACCTCGATCCTCTCGAGATTCTTTTCGCATATCAAACGCTTACCCGCGGGCGACAAAGCAATTGCGAGTGTGCTCCTCATCGCCTTTGTCGTGACCTGTCTTGTGGGACTCGTTGCGCTTGAGCGCGCGTTCTTGGTAAAGGTACCTGCGCATGGCGGCGGACTGACCGAAGGCGAAGTCGGTGCGCCACGCTTCGTAAATCCACTTCTCGCGCTTTCTGACGCCGACCGCGACCTCACCACCCTCACCTATGCCGGACTCATGGGTATTGGCGCAGATGGCTCGTTTGTACCCGTGCTTGCGGAGAGCTATTCGGTGTCAGACGACGGCAAGACGTATACCTTTATACTGCGCGCAAACGCCACCTTCTCAGACGGCACGTCAGTAACCGCAGACGATGTGGTCTACACCGTAGAAAAGGCGCAGGACCCTGGACTTAAGAGCCCTGAGTATGCGAACTGGGCAAACATAAAGGCAGAGGCGGTCGATGCGCGCACCATACGCTTCACGCTGCCGCAGCCGTATGCGCCGTTTATTGAGGACACGACACTGGGCATTCTGCCCTCGCGCCTGTGGCGCAATGTGGCAAACGATCAGTTCCCTTTCACGCCGCTCATGGAGAAGCCGGTAGGTGCTGGGCCCTTTAAAGTGACGCGCGTCGAGCGTGACAAGAACGGCCTCATCAAAGCCTACGAACTGACCTCCTTTAAGGGATATGCGCTTGGTCGCCCGTTCCTCGATCGCATTACGCTCAAGTTCTACAGCTCCCCTACCGACCTCGCGACCGCGGTCAAAAAGGGTCAAGTTGAAAGCGCGTACGGCATCGCGCGCGAAGGCGCACTCAAGACACCATACGCGCGTGTCTTTGGTATCTTCTACAACGAAACCAAGCAGCCAATATTCGCGAACCTTGAAGTGCGCAAAGCGCTCTCACTCGCAATCGATCGCACGAAGATTGTCGGCGAGGTACTCGGCGGATACGGCACACCACTCATGGGTCCGGTGCCACCCCAAAGCGGCATTGAGGAGCCTGCACTCCCAGACCCCGCGACGCGCCTAGAGACGGCGCGCAAGGTTCTTACGGACGCGGGGTGGAAGTACGAGGAGGGCACCGGATGGGTGAAAGGGAAAACAGTCATGCCAACGGTGGTCATTCGCACTTCAAGTGTGCCGGAACTTAAATCAATCGCGGCCTTGGTGCAGGCGGACTGGCAGGCGCTCGGCGTACCTACCGAGCTTGAGCTCTACGAGCCGGGCGACTTGGTGCAGGAAGTCATCCGCCCACGTTCGTATGAGGCCCTTCTCTTCGGCGAAGTAGTAGGTCGGGACCGCGATCTGTATGCGTTCTGGCATTCAAGTCAGAGGACCGCGCCTGGACTCAACATCGCGCAGTACAGTGACGCGGGTGTTGATGCCCTTCTCGCCAAGGCACGTGCCGAGAGCGATCCAGTGGGCGCACGGACCGATTTGCAGGAGGCCAGCGACCAGATTTCCGCGTCCTACCCCGCTGCCTTTACGCATGCGCCTGACTTCCTGTATGCTGTGCCTAAAGACCTTGAAGGCATCGTGCTCCCCCAGATCACCTCGCCCTCAGACCGTTTCGCTACGGTAGCCAATTGGCACAGGCATAGCGAATACGTTTGGCCATTCTTGGTAAGTAGCAAGTAGTAGGTGCACGCGTACGCGCACCATATCCGCCTACTGCTCACTACTTGTTAGGAGTATTTATTCAGCATTACGTTCTAAATTTCTATCTATTTATGTCGCAAGCTTCAGCCCCAGCTCCTGCTCCGGCTCCCCACGGTAATCGTCCTGAACGCGCTCCTTCTGAAGGAGGTGCTGCGCCGTCACCACGCGGTGAGCGTCCTCGTGGCAATGGCCGCGGACGCGGTCGTGGTGACAGCGCCGCAGGCGCAGGTCGCCCTGGTCGCGTATCGCGCCAAATTCGCCGTACGCTCCGCCGTCCGACGGGTCCCTCACGTGAGGCCGTCGTCGCCAAGAGCACGCCTGATTACTACCCAGAAAAGCCGGCAGCAAACGTCGTGCGTATCGTTCCCTTGGGTGGCGTCGAGGAAGTGGGTCGCAACATGTTTACGGTTGAGACCAATGGCGACATCTTTATTTTCGATGTCGGATTCCAGTTCGTCTCCGAAGACACTTCTCCGGGCGTCGACTACGTACTCCCAAACACCAAATACCTCGAGAAGAATGCTGACCGTATACGCGCAATCTTCATTACGCACGGCCACCTCGACCACATCGGTGGTATTCCCTTCTTGATGAACCGTATCGGCAATCCACCGATCTACACGCGCAATCTTTCTGCGGTCATGATCGCGAAGCGCCAGGAAGAATATCCTGATATGCCGAAGCCAAACCTCGTAGTCGTTGATGAACACTCGACACACACCATTGGCAACACCAAGGTGAAGTTCTTCCCCGTCACCCACTCCATTCCAGACTCGATGGGTATCTCGATCGAGACGCCCTACGGCAACGTCGTTGCCACCGGTGACTTGAAGCTCGATCACGAGAACGGCATTCCTACTCCTGATGAGCAGAAGAAGTGGGGCGCACTCGGCCAGGACAAGAACCTGTTCTTCATCGCCGACTCGACCAACGCAGAGCGCGACGGCTTCTCAGTGCCTGAGCGCAAAGTGCACGAGACGCTTGAAAACATCATCAAGACCGTGCAGGGACGCCTCATCATAGGTACCTTTGCTTCACAGTTCGAGCGCATGGTGAAGATCATCCAGATCTCTGAATCCCTCGGCAAGAAAATCGTCACCGAAGGTCGCTCCATTAAGACCAACCTCGAAATCGCCCAGAAGACGGGACTTCTTACGATCAAGAAGGAGACGCTTATTTCTGCACAGGAAATCGGTGACTACCCTCCTGACAAGATCGTGGTACTCGCAACCGGCGCCCAGGGTGAAGAGTTTGCTGCGCTTATGCGTATCGCTACCAAGCAGCACAAGAACATCACGCTCAGCACCCGCGACACTATTGTGCTCTCGTCCTCGGTCATTCCAGGCAACGAGCTCAACGTGCAGAAGTTGAAGGACAATCTGTACCGCAACGGGGTTACGCTCATCCACTACCGTTCCTCGGACGTGCACTCAACCGGTCACGGAAACACGGGCGAGCTTATCTGGATCAACCAGCAGGTCAACGCAAAGTTCTTCATGCCCGCATACGGCTACTACTCGATGACCGCTTCGCACGCGAAAGCAGTCGAGCAGGCAGGACGCCCCCGTGAGTCGATTGTGGTTGCCGATAACGGTTCGGTGATCGACATCATCGATGGCGAGAAGATGGAGGTCCACAAGCAGAAGGTGCCGTCGGCTCCACTTGTGGTGGACGGCTTCTCTATTGGTGACATGCAGGAAGTGGTCATTCGTGACCGCCAAATGCTCGCCAAGGACGGCATGTTCGTGATCATCGCGACCGTGAACCTGAAGACCGGCAAGCTCCGCAAGTCTCCGGACATTATTTCGCGCGGCTTTGTGTACCTGCGCGAGAGTCAGGACATGTTGAATCAGGCACGCCTTCTTATTAAGAAGACCGTTGAAGATTCAACCCAGGGCATGAACCCGGTTGACCTCGACTACGTAAAGAATGCGCTCTCCGACACCATGGCGGGCTACCTCTTTGCACGTACCAACAAGGCACCGATGGTTATTCCCGTACTCATCGGAGTATAAGAATCCGTTAAGGAAGCATCAGCTTAGAAAGAAACCCGCACTTCCGTGCGGGTTTCTTTCGTCCTCGTGAGCGAGGTGTTCACGAGAAAGGGCTTGCGCAGCCTGTCGAGGCGAGCGTGAGGAAAATTTTCAACAGAAAATTATTCTGGACCTTTCAGAGTGTATACCGAGCGGAATGCTAAAATACTTCAATCATGCATCCACGCAGAGTTCTTTCAATCGGCAATTTCTTTTCTGCCATGCATTTCTTCCTGGTCATATATGTGGTCGGGCCGTATCTCACGTTCTTCATGCCGGAAGACCTTGCCGGTCTCGTCATTTCTCTCGGCGCCGTCATCACTCTTTTCTCCTTCCCCCTCATGCCGCACCTGGTGCGCAAGTATGGCGCCAAGAAACTTGCCGTCGGCCTTGCCGCGCTCCAGGCCATTATTCTCTCCGTGCTCGCCGGTAGCCCCTCAGCAGTTATCGCGATCATCGCGGTGGCTCTCACCTGCGCCATCTCCCCACTCATCGCCTATGGCCTCGATCTTCTCCTCGAAGCGACGGTTGCGCAGGAGAATGCGACGGGGCGGATTCGCACCGCATTTCTCACCGCCGCCAACGTTGCGCTCGTACTTTCGCCACTTCTTGTCGGAAAACTCCTCGATGGCGGCGATCGCTATGACTTCGTGTTCCTTGCAGCCGCCTTCTCCCTCACCCCCTTCATCATGCTGTTTCTGGTGGAATCACTTCCCGAAGGAGAGCCGCCACGCAGGAGCCAACTTGTTGCGACAGGTATGTGCATCGTGCACGACCCCGATCTTCGGGCGATCGCGGTAGCAAATGCTTCACTCCAATTATTCTTCCACCTTGCGCCTCTATACGTACCGCTCTATCTCCATCTCTCACTTGGTATTCCCTGGAGCGAACTTGGATGGATATTCGCGGTCGCCGTCGTACCATTCGTGCTTTTGGAATACCCGGCAGGATGGCTCGCAGATCGTTACATCGGTGACAAGGAAATGCTTATGGTCGGTTTCGTTATCATGGGTGTATCCTTTGCGCTCTTTGCGTTCGTAACGGCAGCAACCCCTATTTACATCATCGTTACTATTTTGGTTGCGACGCGTGTGGGTGCGGCACTCACCGAAGCTATGGTTGAGGGACACTTCTTTCGCAGAGTTTCAGAGCGTGATCCTAACACGGTGAGTGTATTCCGCATGATGCGTCCCGGGGGAGCACTCTTAGCCCCCATTATCGGCAGTATCGTCCTTGCTATCGGTACCTATGAAATTCTTTTTGCGGTTACTGGTATCGCCATCGCCCTAGTGGGCTTCATCGCCACACTGCGTATGCAGGATGTTCGCTAAGGTAGGCGATAGTACGCACCCGTTTTCACTACCATTTCCTCTTTGAGAAGTTTAGAAAGATTACTCTCGATTTGTGCTTTTCTATCGCCTCCCAGAAGCTTGAGGAGTTTTGCACGAGTCGCAGGTGCCTTGGTGAGCGATTTCAGAATAGCGCCGCGCGCCTCACGGTCGGACCCGGCAAACGTTGACTGCTTTACATACCCCTTACTACGCGCGTTAAGTCGAGCGCCGCTTCGCTTCAGGTGCGCTCCGTAATCCATAAGCGCCGCATACCACTCACGTGCCCTACCCTTTGGATACGCTTCAGTAAGTACTTCCAGTATTTCCTTATCGTGCACCCCTTCCCTATCCGCAAAGAAATGATGAATAACTGCGGTGCGTAGATTAGTTTCTACAAAGACTGAGTCGACATTCGCCGCAAACGCAGCGACAGCGCGGGCTGTATAGGGCCCGACTCCGGGAAGTGCTTCGAGCTCTAGAATGGTCACAGGAACTTTTCCTTTATGACTTTTCACCACCAGCTTCGCCGCTTCGTGGAGCATTTTTGCCCGCCTGTTGTAGCCGAGACCCTGCCATGCTTTAAGCACATCCCCGAGCGGAGCCTGTGCTAGCGCACGAACGGTTGGGAAACGTTTCAGAAACGATCTATAAAAAGGTATGACGCGCTCCACCTGTGTCTGCTGAAGCATTATTTCTGAAACGAGAATGCGGTACGGATCATGCGTAGTACGCCATGGTAAATCATGGCGTCCCGATTTCCGGTAATACACGAAAACGAGTGCCCTAAACTGCCCCGGAGTCATCCTTTACCCCCGTGACGTGCTCTGCGGACACTACCGTAGGACGTGAAGGGACGATGAGGATTGCGAACACATAGGTGATGATTCCGGGGACAAAGCCGGTAAACACGGTGAGTATCGTGTAGATAAGTCGGATTGCAGCGGGATCCACATCGAAATACTCTCCGAGGCCGCCCATAACGCCCGCGAAGACTTTATTGGTACGACTCCTAAAAAGCTGTTTGGTCATATGACTAGTATACGCAACCTTTTATTTCTGGGGAACCTACTTCTTCCCGTACCAGGCGGAAGCCACGTAGAGGCCGAGGACGATCCCTAGAATGACCAGGAAGAGCGTATGCGGCTCAAATACTTCCGGCCAATTCGCACCAATAGCGATACCGATAGAAATAACGGAAAGCTTCAAGAGTCCCATCTGCCACCAGGCGAGTGATCCTTTTTTAAGTATGTTCATACAATAAGTATACTGCTTACTTACATCTCGTAGACAACGTCTTTGCGCTCGACCACGACCTGCCAGCCATGCTTTTTGGCATGACGATAGAGGATGCGGTTCGGATTAAACGCGATTGGATTCTCGACCATCGTGAGCATCGATACATCACTCTCGGTGTCCCCTACCCCGTAGGAGTTTTTGAACGTGAGCTTTTCCTTTTCGACTGCGCGCTTCAGCACTGCGGCTTTATTCATGATGAGGTGCTCGTCCTCAATCTCGCCCGTGAAGCGATTAGTAGCGCCCGTTGCGTAGAAGGTGCCGTATGATTTATCAAACCCAAGCTCGTACGCAAACCCGTCCACAATAAATTTCGGCGAGTGTGAAATCGCGAGCAGGAAGTATCCCTTCCCCTTCAGATCATCGACCAGGTCGCGCGTATAGCGATACACGCGCTCATGTTTTGCTTCGATTATTTCGCCGGCAATGTCCGCCACCTCGCCATAGGGTGCACCCTTCGCGTACTTACCAAATGCCTGTACCACTTTACGAATAAATGGCTCGTATTCACCCTTTCTATTCAGCCAATCAGTCTGCGCATTCTCGTATGACTTTCTTGCTTCCGGGGGAAAGATTTCGCGACGCACCAACTCATCCACAAGCTCAATCAATAATGACGAGCGGAAAAGCGTGCCATCAATATCAAATACCGCAACGGGGCGCTCGGTTTTGGAAGCCATACGTATATGGTACCTCCTAGCGGGCCTTCGGCCATACCCTCGCCGCAGCGGGCCATATTTTGGTGAGTGGATGGTCCTCACAGGGGTGCGGAATTGCGCTACATACATAGCGTCCATAGAGCACCAGGCCATTATTTACATAGCGCCAATCCTCTTTTGGAATAAGCATTTCAAGCTCTTTAGAGATTTTCGTGAGTTCGCGACTATCTACGAGATCGAACCGAATAGCAAAGCGACGCACGTGCGTATCAGTAGGAATGCCCTCATATACGCCGTAGAGTTCGCCGAGCACCACGTGCGCCGTCTTGTACGCGACCCCCGGAAGCTTCACAAGCTCACTCTCTGTTTTTGGCACCTCACCTGCGTAGTGTTCTCGAATGTACTGCGCTGCACCAAGTACATACTTCGCCTTGTTTTGGTAAAACGAAATCGAAGAAATTTCTTTGGTGAAAGTTGCGAGATCGGCGTCTGCAAAGTCATCAATGGTTCGGTATTTCTTCCACAGTGGTGCAGTAACCAGATTCACCATTTTGTCAGTCGCCTGAGCCGAGAGAATCACGGACGCCACAAACTGAAATGGGGTCTCATAGAGAAGCTCGGACTTCGGCACCGGGTACGTTTTTTTAAGGTAGGCGACAATCTTCTTCGCACGCTCTTTTCGCTCCGCAAACGCTTTCGTTGGGAATAATTCTGAACTCTGCATGTCCCTACGCCATCACCTGTAAATCAGCGAGCACCTGCTCAGCGTGCTTATCTGCTTTTACATTCTCGTAAACCTTGAGGACATTCTCGTCCTTACCGATCAGAAATGAAGTGCGGAAAACACCATCGTACTCACGCCCCATCATTTTCTTCCTGCCCCATACGCCGTAGGCCCCAACAACTTTTTTCTCTTCGTCCGAGAGAAGCGTGAACGGCAATCCATATTTCTCTGCAAATTTCTTATGGCTTTTGACACTATCGGTCGAAATACCGAGCACGGTCACGCCGGTCTTTTTAAAATCTGGGAACGCGTCGCGTATCATGCAGGCCTGCTTCGTACATCCCGGCGTATCGTCCTTCGGATAGAAGTAAATAAGCACCGGAGCACCCGCATAGTCTTTCAGGCTGTGTACCCTGCCATCCTGGTCAGGCAGACTAAACTCCGGCGCGGCGCTCCCGATGCTCGGCATCATAGGTCGGTGTCCTCAATGTGCACAAAGGCGAAACGATACAAAATTACAAGAATGGCACCCATGGCCGTTGCCGCAAGTACGAGCGTCACGAGTGGACCGATCGTTGGAATGAGTCCAATCAAATACAGCACTATGGTACCAATGACGGCGCCGCGCCAGGTAACACCCGGACGTTTGAACACACCACGCGCGAGCGCCGCACCCGCAATAATACCGGCGCAGAGATATCCAAGAATGAGCAGGAGCACGTAAAGTAGTGCAAGTACGACCGCAACGGCAAGCCCCACAAACGAAAGCGCGAGCAGAAGTATGAGAAATGGTGTCGCGACGACCGCCGCAAAACCTAGGAGTGCAAGAAGTACGAATTTACGTGGTGAGCGCGCAAGCGTTCTATCGACAACCCGCATAGTGAACTGAGGAAAGAGTCCTGCAAGAAGTCCTGCAGCAATCATCGCCGCTATGACTTTCACCACCAGGAACACACCCGCACCCGCGATCGCAAAACGCTTCGCTTCCTCAGTCGTCGGCAAGTACGTAGATGCACCCGTGTAGGTGACACCCCCATCAACTACTGCAGTGGGCGGAATCCCCGCTTCCTGTGGCGCGTTGTATTTGAGCGTTCCCTTGATGTGCGTGCCATCCTGAAGCATAAGCTTGTCAGACGCGATCACTTCCACGTCTCCGGTATACGTGCCCCCGAGCGTCACATCGGCACCATACACAATCACGGGGCCGGTGGCGCCTCCGGTAAGCACAACCTTTCCGCCCGCAATACGCGTTGACGAGGCAGTGCCTGAAACGGTTATCTGACCCCCAGCGAGTACGAGGTCCCCCGTGACGGGTCCTTCAACCGTAATGCGTCCGCCGACGGCGCGCACATCGCCCGCGACCGGTCGAGCAATATCGATAGTGCCGCCCGCAAGCATGGCATCGCCTGCGACAGTGCCCGACACGGTGAGCGTACCGCCCGCCGCAAGCATGTCCCCCGGCAACGGCACCGTCACGTTCACATCCGTTCCCGCGAGGTAGGCGTTATCCGGAATTGGTTGGGACACGACCAAATTACGCTCCGTGCGTACGGTAGATGCGAGTGCGAGCGAGGGCGCAAGAAGGAGCACTAGTATTGCGGCCGAAAATAGGCGCCTCATGACGCCAAGAATACCACGGTAGATACCACCCGTGGTAAACTTGCACTAATGACTGATTCGATGCCTAAAAATGATGCGGAATGGGAGCAGAAGCTCACTCCCGAAGAGTATGAGGTGCTACGCAAGGGTGCGACCGAGGCGCCCTTCACCGGCAAGTATGTCGACAACCATGAGCCGGGCGTGTATCGCTGCAAAGCCTGCAACAATGTGCTTTTTACCTCGGATGCAAAATTCGATTCTGGTTCCGGCTGGCCATCGTTCACCGACCCGGCAGTTGCTGAAAATGTAGGGACACGAAGTGATGATAGTCATGGCATGCACCGTACCGAGGTGTACTGTAAAAATTGCGGAAGCCATCTCGGACACGTATTTGATGACGGACCGGTTGAGGCGGGTGGAAAGCGCTACTGCATAAATTCGGTCTGTTTGGAGTTTGAAGAATAAAAGAAATAGCTACGAAATCATGCACGAGGAGGGGCGCCAATCGCGTTTGCGATTGGCGCCCTGAGCTCTACTAAATGTACCGACGGAGCGAACGAGCGAGTTCCGTTGCGCTCGTTCTTCTCTTCCCCTGCGCAGGCTGATATGCGACCCGGGCATGTTCACCGCAGTACGGACCATCCGATGCGCGCCGTCCACAGAACGTGAACGTAGCAGTTGCAGGGTCGCCGATCGGCCACTTGCACATGTGGTTTACGAGCGTAAGGATCGTCGCGGATCCTGGCGCCTCGTCCACATACCGTACAACAGGCTCCGGCGGCACCAAGACCGGTTCCGTAATGCGGCGCGGGGCGTAAGCCGCAGCTGCCACCGTCCGCGGCGGACGCGGAGCCTTGAACACGGGCCGCGCAGGCTTCGAAGGCGTAGCGCGTCCCGAGAGACCGAGACGATGTATCTTCCCGATCACCGCGTTACGCGTTACGCCACCTAATTGCTTTGCGATCTGGCTTGCAGAGAGACCATCTTGCCAGAGTTTCTTGAGAGACGCGACGCGTTCATCAGTCCAACCCATAACAGGTATTCCTTTCACGTCTGGTGAGCGCACACGATACGTGTACGCGACTGTCTGTAGAAATCAAAGAGCTGAATACTCTTCTTTTGTATTACTCGCTTTCCCTGCCCGGATTGTACCCTGCTTGACAAAGCGACTATCAACAGCGCGTAATGTTTTCTGTCCAGACCCGCATGCACTTCCCACAACTCTCATGCAGTGAGTGCTAGAGTGTGAAGATATGTCTAACACTCCCGCAGTAGCACTATTTGGCGGCGGATGCTTCTGGTGCACCGAAGCCGTATTCAAAATGCTCAAAGGCGTTTCAAAAGTCGAACCCGGCTACGCAGGCGGTCACACGGTAAACCCAACCTACGAACAAGTCTCGACCGGGGAGACGGGTCATGCCGAAGTGATTCGCATTGAATACGACCCTGCAGTCGTTTCCTATCGCACCCTCCTCACTATTTTCTTTGCGTCTCATGACGCAACCCAACTGAACCGCCAGGGCAACGACATCGGAACCCAGTACCGCTCGTCGGTCTTCCCCACGACCGGAGAACAAAAGGCTGAGACCGAAGCATTCATTAAAGAACTCGAAGCTTCATCGAAGGAGGGTGATCCTATCGTCACGCGCATTGAAGAAGGTGCGGTCTTCTACCCCGCCGAGGACTATCACAAGGATTATTTTGAAAAGCATCCCGAGCAGGCCTACTGCCAAATCGTCATCGCACCGAAATTACAGAAAGTGCAGCAGGCCTATGCGGATCTGCTTCAGGCGCAACCTTCTCACTAGCTGAACGGTTGTAGAAATTAGAAGGATCTTTGATAGCACGCAGTCGAGGAGCATCTCTCATTTGAGAGCGAGCCTGAGTACGTATCACCTTATCCGCTTAGCCACTGGCATATGTCTCTATTCCAAGCGATCGGACTTGGCGTACTTATCCTAGTGCTCAAGTTCCTCGTTCCCACTATATTCACTGAAGTTGAAGCTACGGTCATTGCGTTTCTGCATGGTGCGCGTATCTCTGCAGACGTCGCCGCAAATCTTGCCGCCTCTGCTGGAAGTATTCCCGCCCATTCTGTTCCTCTCTCCGCTCTCCCGTCCTACCCCCTTCCCTCCGCACCTGCCTACAACCCCTGACCGCTTCTTCCTCTTCATCATCCTCGAGACCAATTCCCTGGAATTGGTCTCTCTTAATTAAAAAAAGAAACGTTAGTGCGTTATTTTGTACGCAACATAGATGCCGAGCATACCACCGAGCGAACTCAGGATGATCGAGGAAAACGAGAACGCACTCGCACCCCACAGGAGTGGAATCAGGCCACCGATAGTCGAGCCTATGAAAAGGCCTATCCAAATAATTTGCTTCATAGCGTCATTGTATCTGATGCCCCAGTGCAAAAAGAACATCGCCCTCACGGGCGATGTTCTTTTTTTGCACTACGGCCTGACTACATTACTGGTGCTGAGGGTCCGCTTGGACCGTCTTTCGCGAGGAAACCCGCTGCCACCAGCACGACGCCGAGCACCACGTGGAGCCAATGATCAGCGACGTTGGTCATGACCAGACCGAGAAGCGGTCCGCCATTAGGCACCGTGAGGAACCCGAGCACCGCAAGGATGAGGTAGACGACGCCAATAATCTTGAGCCAGAGCGCGGACTGAAGCGGCATGCGGAGCGCCGCGCCAAGTAGTACAACACCGAACAAGACATGAACGATATTGTGCAACATGTCGGTCTCGAAGAGGCCCGCGGGGCCGACGAGCGGATTACTTACGAATCCAAGAATACCAACAAGAACGAACACGACACCAAAAACCAGAGCGATTTTCTTTGCCATATGAGTAAGATAGGTGGTTAGTTCAGGATTGAACCTGATACCACTAAGTATAGAGTGTCTTGCCCGACCAAAAGCGGTCGAGGTGCACAACGCACTGAAGTGCAATTAGTGATCGAACCGATTGGTGCCCTCGTCTTCGCGTCCATGTATATACGCATCGTCGTGACCAAAATAATGCGCAAGTTCATGCCACAAGGTCTCACGGATGACGATGCGTACCGCCTCGCGAAATTCGCGGTCCATATCTTCCGCTTCCTCTATGAGCGGAAGTCGGTAGAGCGTAATGGTGTCAGGCATCGTGACACCTACCCCGTACTCACTTCCTCGCTCTGGTAGCGGGATACCTTGGTAGAGTCCCAGTAGTGTCTCACCATCTTCGAGTTCCTCCGCTCTCCGTATTTCTTCGCGTGGTTCGTCCTCGACGAGGAGCGCAACATTCTTCACCTCCTTGCCCCAGCGCGCCGGCACCTTCATCCATTCTTCTTCGGCAATAGTGTTAAATTCACGCTCATTCATTTTGCATAGTATACTCACACGCACATGATCCCGCTCATCCATATGTCTCTGCCCGAGCTGGTCGCAACCGCAGGCTACCTCGGGCTTTTTGCAATCGTATTTTCTGAATCCGGTCTTCCCTTCGGATTCATATTCCCGGGCGACAGTCTCCTCTTTACGGCAGGACTCGTTGCGTCGCAGGGATACCTTGCGATTGTACCGCTTGCGATTGTGGTTACGGTCGCCGCAATTTTGGGCGACAGCGCCGGCTACTGGATTGGCAAGAAATTTGGCCCCGCACTCTTTAGTAAGGAGGATTCTTTTTTCTTTAATCCAAAGCATCTGGTGCGTACCGAAGCGTTCTACCAAAAGCACGGTACCAAGACTATTGTGCTCGCACGCTTTGTGCCTGCTGTACGCACGTTCGCTCCTATCCTCGCAGGCATGGGAAGCATGCGCTACGCCACCTTTCTCAAGTTCAATGTAATTGGCGGCATTATTTGGGGTGTTGGATTCACCGTCGCGGGTTATTTCCTTGGCGGCCTTTTCCCAAATCTCGAACACTACATAACCTGGATCGCGCTCGGTATCGTGCTCGTGTCGGTAATTCCTATCGGTCTCGAACTACTTAAGGAGTGGAAGAAGTCGCCGCACGAGGGTGCGCAAGGGCGTCCGCATTAAGTGCATCATCGACCGCGTTCTGAAATGCGTGCTGTTGGTAGAGGGTGCCGAGGTAAAAGCCAAGCACAAAGATACCCACGAAAAGCACGATAGCGATGAGTTGTGAGAACTGGGTGACGCGATTCCACTCTACATTCATAGAACCCAGTATAGCGCGCTACATGCGACGACTATCGTAGGCCCAGTGTAAAAGCGCCTGACGCTGCTTGGGGCGGCAGGTTACATCGCCCGGACGACATCCGTATTTGATCTGGGCCACGTGCCGCACCATCTGACGATGGCGCTTAATTTGCCGCATGTCCTCTACAGGAATGCGGCGTCCAAAATAGTAGCGGCAGTACCACTCAAACCACCCCAACGGGTCAGACTCCCCTATCCAGCCCTTTCGTATCCACTCTTCGAGCGACTGTGAGGCATCGATGCCAAAGTAATTAAGTTTCGGATCCTTGCCATGATCCGATATCACGGCGCTCGTAAACCAGTCCGCCGGATACTCCGCGGTGGATGCGCCATCGAAATACGCGCCACCAAATATGCCGAGCGCCAGCATTTCTTTGGGTGTGAGGTCGGGGGTAAAGTCGGGCGCAAATCCAAGCTTCTCGTAATCACGCGAGGTCATATAGCGATAATAGCAAAAACGCTCCGAAGCGGAGCGTTTTTGTAGATAACACGACGTGGTAGCTATTTGAGTTCAGCGTCGAGAAGTGCGGTGACCGCAGAGTACGGCTGCGCTCCTGAGAGAAGCGTCTTGCCGATGATCATGGCTGGAGTACCGCTCACACCCATAGTTCCGCCCTCGGTGCGATCGGCAGTAATTGCTTTGGTGTACGCATCTTTATTCTTCTCAATAAGGGCGAGCACCTTCGTCGTGTCGATTGCAGGCACCTTGGCCTTGGTCATGGTGACAATCGACGCGGTGTTACCGAAGCCAGCATGCTCTTCATCCTGAGCTTCGAACATTGCCTGATACCACGCATAGAACTGATCAGGATACGCCTCCCACACGGCACGCGCGAAGAGTGCGCCATCATCCGAGTCAGGGCCGAGGAACTGGAAGTCCTGGAAGACAACCTTTACCTTGCCGGTCTTTACGTAGTTCTCGTAGATTTGTCCCATGGTGTCCTGGTCGAACTTCTTGCAGAACGGACACTGATAATCGAACCAGTACGCCATGACGACGGGCGCGTTTGGGTTGCCGATGTACGGATCGCCCTTTACGTCTACTTTTTTGATGTCCACGGCTTGTGCGGGCGGTTGCCCATTAGTAGCTGCTTGCTGCGCACCTCCTCCGTTACCGAACGCGAGTGCAGCTGCAATAATGCAGGCGCCCACGAGTACCGAAATCGGCGTCAGATATTTCTCCAAAAACGAACCAGCGTCTGCGTGCTTCTCCATAATCGTTATTATTCTGCCCTTAGTACCAATCCCCCCAGTATAGCAAAACCCCGGGACCGTATAGTCCCGGGGTTTTGCCTAACCTCTTTAGCAGCTTAGGAAATAAAGGTAAGAGCCTTACCGCCCGCTCCTGCACGGCCCGTGCGGCCGATACGGTGCGTGTAATCCTCGTAGGTACCTGGCAGGTCGAAGTTAATGACGTGCGAGACACCGGTGATGTCGAGACCACGTGCTGCAACGTCGGTTGCGACGAGTACGCGCACATGCGACTGCTTGAAGAGCCCGAGAGCCTTCTGGCGCGCTGAGTGCGTCTTGTTGCCGTGAATCGATTCAGCCTTAATGCCTGCCTGACGGAGGTCTTTCGCAAGACGCTCTACGCCGTGCTTGGTGCGGCCGAATACGAGCACGCGGTCCATGTCCGGACCATTCAGAAGTTCGACAAGTTTGTTGAACTTCTCTGCGACGGGAACACGCACGACATCCTGATCAATCGTGTGCGACGTCTCGCGTGTCTTGACCGAGATACGCACCGGATCCTTGAGGAACTCGCCGATCAGACGCTCGATGTCCTTCGACAGCGTTGCTGAGAAGAAGAGCGTGTGACGGTTTGAACGCATCGTGCCCATGATGAGGCGCATGTCGTTGATGAATCCCATGTCGAGCATACGATCAGCCTCGTCGAGTACGACGGTGCCGAAGTCCGAGAGCACGAGCTCCTTGCGCTCCATAAGGTCCTTAAGACGTCCTGGTGTACCGATGACGAAGGCTGGATTGCGACGAAGTACGCGAATCTGCGGCGTAATGTTTGCGCCACCGACGATCGTTACCGAACCGATCTGGAGACCCTTGGTAAACCCAAAGAGTTCCTGTTCGATCTGGATAGCGAGTTCGCGCGTAGGCACCATCACGAGCACACGCTCGTTCTGTCCGAGTGCACGGAACTTAAGCACCTTGTCGATGAGTGGAATAAGAAAGGCTGCCGTTTTGCCGGTACCGGTGTTTGCAAGACCGACGACATCCTTGCCTGCAAGTGCGGGCACAATCGACTGATCCTGAATAGGTGTTGGCGTTACGTAGCCCTTGCTTGCAATGTTTTGCTTGAGACGCTCGTCGATCGCAAAACCTGCGAACGCGTGCTCGGAGACGTAGGCTACTACTTCCTCAGGCGCGGAGGCCTTGTTGATGAGCTTCGAAATATCGACGTTCATCTCCTGGAAGTTACGCTTGCCGCCACCGCCACTACGAGACCCACCGCGTGAGCTGCCACCACGATCAAAGCTGCGGGGACCACGTGAGCCACCGCTACCACTTCCACCGCGAGGAGGACCAAAGCTACGCTGAGGACGACGAGGTGCGCCGTTTTCAAGAGCGAACTTCATTCCTGCTTCGTAGGCGTTGCTGCCACCACGACGATCACCACTGCGTGAAGGACGTGAAGAACTCGAACGATTGCCGCCCTGCGCGTTGCGGGGACGGGAAAAACTATTATTTTGCATGTTGTATATGTCTGAGCCGAAGGCCGCATTGCGGCTACGGTGTTGAGTAATCAACCGTTCTCGAGAGTTTCAGAGGGCGCTATACGCTGTCCCGGGTCTCGATGAGATTGATCTCTCAAGACAATGAACCATGGAGGAACCGTTGTGAGTAGAATATAGCACACCCTTCCCCTTTCCGCAAGGCAGCGCAAAAGCCCCCAATACCGAGGTATTGGGGGCTTTGCAGGTTTTCTAGCTTCAAGCCGTCACCACCCAAGATTACGCGATGGGATTGCGCCCCTGGATGAGGCGAACGAGGACCATGATGACCGCCGCGATGACAAGAAGATGGATGAATCCACCAAGCGTGTATGAAGTGACCATACCGACAAGCCAGAGCACGAGAAGAATAACAGCGATGGTATACAACATGATTGAATAGTTATCTGCTAACCCCCACACAATAGAAAATTGAACCTAGAGAAATGATGAAGGCGCTTCCCAGGGGAAGCGCCTCACTCATAACCTTATGTGGTGTGCACCGATACGTACTCGGCATGCAGGAGTCCGTAAATGATCGGATGGGCCTCCGGATTCCTCAGCGTTTCGTCGATGAGCGTCTTGCCGAAAAACTCGCGCGTAAGCCTGCGCATTTCCTCGTTGAGAACAAATCCTTTCGTCTCACCCGACAAGTCCAGAAGCGACTGAACGAACAGACGGCTTTTTCGATTCGAATCGGTTCCTGGGATTGAGGGCGAGTGGCCGTCCTGTGATTCATTCTTGAAACGAAATGCGAGCGCCTTAACCTGGAGCGCACCTTCGGAGAGTTCCCCCACCACAAAACCATATTGGTACTGTAGTGCCGCAACATTAGATTCAAACGTGCCGACGAGCATGGCGATATTCCTTTCCTCAAATTTCTAGCTGTACCCTATCAAAGACCGAGCGTCAGGACAACAAAAGCGGATCCTTTCGGATCCGCTTTTTGTTTTGCTTATGATCGCTTGCCCCTGGCACGATCGCTCTCGGTGAGCCCCTGCTTACGCAGACGCACACTCGTTGGCGTGATTTCGAGGTATTCGTCGTCAGTCATGACTTCGAGACCGCGCTCAATGGTGAGCGTGTAGGCAGGCACGAGGTTGATAGCCTCATCCATACCCGACGAACGCACGTTCGACTGGTTCTTACCCTTGGTTGGGTTCACTACCATTTCCTCACCCTTCGAGGTGTTGCCCACAACCATACCCTCATACACTTCCGTAGCCGGAACAATGTAGAGTACGCCGCGCTCCTGCATGCTCCAAAGAGCGTAGCCGAGCGCCTTGCCGGTCGCCATGGAGATCATCGAACCAACCTGGCGCTTCTTGATTTCACCTGCGTATGGCTTGAAGCCGAGAACGCGCGTTGAAAGAATTCCCTCCCCCTTCGTGTCGACCACGAACTGGTTACGATAGCCGAGAAGACCGCGGGTTGGACCTTCAAGCGTGAGACGGACGGAGTCGCCGTGCTGCACGAGGTTTTGAAGTACGAATGCGCGCGTACCGAGGCGCTCGATAATAGCTCCCTGGAATTCGCTTGGGGTATCAATCGTCACCTCTTCGTACGGTTCGAGCTTCTGACCCTCTTCCTCGCGGATAATTACCTGCGGCTGAGAGACCTGCATTTCGTAGCCTGAGCGGCGCATGTTCTCAAGAAGAATAGCGATATGGAGTTCGCCACGACCAGACACCTTGAACGCGTCTGGAGAAACGAAATCAACCTTAAGACCGACGTTCACCTCGAGCTCGCGCTCAAGATACTCGCGAAGCTGACGGCTGGTGACGTACTTTCCTTCGCGACCGGCAAACGGCGAATTGTTCACGAGGAAGTTCACCGTGATGGTTGGCTCATCAATCGCGATTGCAGGCATAGGTGCCATATCGGGGTCCGTGGTGATCGTCTCACCAATGAACACGTCAGGAAGACCCGCGACGATCACAATGTCACCAGCTGATGCGCTCGTGGCTTCAATGCGCTCGAGACCCTTGAAGGTAAAGATCTTTGTGGTCTTTCCGGTACGGCTCGTGCCATCAGGCTTCTTTACGATCACGTTCTGGCCCGGAGTAATGGTGCCCTCGTACACACGACAAATAGCGAGACGACCAAGGAAGTTGTCGTAGGCCAGGTTGAATGACTGAAGCTTCAGGGGCTTCTCAGCGTCGCCAGGGTTTGAGGCAACCGGTACGCTCTCGAGAATAGTGTCGAGAAGCGGTTCGAGGTTTTTGCGCTCGTCGCCAACTTTCTTCATAGCAACGCCCTCGCGACCAATGGCGTATACCACCTTGAAGTCTGACTGCTCATCAGATGCGCCGAGTTCGAGGAAGAGCTCCAACACCTGCTCTTCTGCACGGTCCGGATCTGCGGCAGGCTTATCAATTTTATTCAAAACGACGATTGGCTTCAGGCCGAGTTCGAGCGACTTCTTAAGCACGAAGCGCGTCTGTGGCATTGGACCTTCCTGTGCATCCACAATGAGAAGCACGGAGTCAATAGAGCGAAGCACGCGCTCCACTTCCGAGCCGAAGTCGGAGTGACCAGGCGTGTCGACGATGTTGATCTTGGTGCCCTTGTACTCCACCGATGCGTTCTTGGAGTAAATGGTAATACCGCGCTCGTGTTCGAGCGCGTTTGAGTCCATAGATACGCCCGCAGCCGCAGCGCCTGTCTCTTTGAGAATGGCGTCGGTCAAAGTGGTCTTTCCGTGGTCCACGTGGGCAATGATGGCGATGTTTCGAATTTCCATGTCGTTTATCAGGGTTCCTTTGGAGGAATTTAAAAAGGCCCTGGGGCCGTTATACGTAAAATACCTTTATATATAAGGTACGTCAAACCCTACTTCAGGTACTTTTTTACGTTCGCGAGCTGACCCGTATAGGTTTTGGAGCAGTGGATTACCCCATCGCGGTCATGGAGGTAGTAAATGCAGTCGGTCGCTTCGGGCTCAAGCACCGCCTTGATGGAATCTAGTGAGGGGTTCGCAATCGGGTGCGGCGGAAGTCCGGGATTTTTGTACGTATTGAATGGAGATTTCAGTTGCTTGTCTTCGGGCTTTGGTACTGGCCACCAATTGCCAGGCACGCCCCGAATGTACTGCAGGGACGCGTCTACCTGAAGCGCCATGCCAATGTCGATACGATTCCACATGATGCCGGCCACCAGTGCCTTATCGTTTTTAGCGGCTTCTCGCTCCACCAGTGACGCCATGGTAATGACTTCGTTCCAAGATAGTCCTTTCTGTGTTGCCTTTTCTGCGTACGGCGCAAAGACTTCTTCAAACCGGCCACGCAGGCGCTGCGCTACTGCTTCAGTCGGTTGGTCGGAGGGAATGAGGTAGGAGTCGCCGAAGTACACACCCTCGGTCTGCGAAGGTGACGGTGCGGTATCAACGGTGATCCAGTGCTCTTTCTGCTCATCGGTCCACTTGAGTTTCTTGGCGAGGATATCTGCAATCTCCTCTTTCCTTAGGCCGGGACGAATAGTGACCCACGCCAGGTACGGCGGACGAGCAAACGCTTCTGAAATCATCCACGCATCGTCACTTCGACGAATGGTGTACCCTCCCTCCACAATTTCTTTTACCCCCGTGCGTGCAAACGCAATACGAAATGCGAGCGGACTTTTTATAAATCCTTCTTTCTTCAGACTATTTGAAACTTCTTCAATCGAAGAATCCGGGTTTACGATAAATTCTTCAGTCTCTGCGTACTTTCGTACCGGACCAAACAAGTGCGCGTACAGGAGGAGAAGTAATACGAGCGCAGCTAAGGTACCGACTCCCCACAAAATGAGCGTGCGGCGCCTGGGCCGCTTTATCGAATAGAACTTGATGCGCTGCATGTCTGTCCGATTGTACCCTATCCATGTTCCCCTCGCTTCCCTTTTCTTCACATCTCCCACACGTCCTAGTACCTATCCACACTTTCTCACGATCGTGAGAAAGTGTGGATAGGGTTTCGATAAAAAGATTACAGATTGGAAGAGCGGAGAAAGGCACATCCCCAACTTTGCTCGATCGAGCAAAGTTGGGGATGTGCCTAGTGAAAGTAAAGAAATGATCGCGGTGACGACATCAGAGATCGAATACCGGCGCTAGCGGTAGAGGATGCGGGCGAGCTTTAGATCGTCGTAGGAATACTTTGCCTTAAGTGCCGCAAACGCAGGGCCAAGTTTCTCGGTACCCTTCGTGCGAAATGCTTCATGAATAGCCGGGAGTGCGCTTAACAACCGTTTAGGTAGAAGTGCTTCCACATCCCCTGACTCAATACGTCCGCCGTGCGAAAGTTTTTCCAGGTGGTCTGCAATGGTGCCGAGGGTTAGTCCGCGCGCAAGAATGATTTCTTCAAGGGTGTTGCCGGCGCGCACGAGCTCGAGAGTTTCCTCAAAGGTGCTCTTTTTCTTTACCGGCTTTGCGGGGTCGGTGACGGCTCTCGCTTCGAGCGTGCCGCCTGAGGCGCGCAGGAAATTGTCTTCCATTTCCTTGCGCTCGCCATTTACCTCTAGCGCGGCGAATGCCGCTGTGGCGGCGCCAGAAAGCTCACGAAATGCCTTGTCCTGATTCTGCACATTCGGATGTATCGCAAGCGCGTTCTCGCTCCAGCCGAGTAGTGAAAGCCCCGCGAGCGTGCGCACGCGCGAGAGCGCTACATAGCCCTGTCCGTATTCAAATGCGCGCGACAAATCAATCGCCGCGGCGTCCATACTCATACCCTGGCTCTTATGCACCGTAATGGCCCACGCGAGACGAAGCGGCACCTGGATGATCTGCGCACGAATCTTTCCCTGCTCTTCCACTGCCCATTCCATAGGTGCGACAGTCAGAAGTCGACCATCTTTGGTTTCGACAATCGGATAGTTTGTTCCCTTCTCGAAATTTATGACGGTACCGAGCGTGCCGTTTGCGTAGCCGGCAAGCGGATTATTTTTGGTGAACATCACCACCGCACCTTCTTTGAGGGTAAGGATTTCGGGCGACAAGCATCCACGTTTCAATCCTTCAATCAAGGGAGGTGCGCCCTTCCCTTCCATCACAAACATTTTCTTTGGAGTGGAAAGGGCCGCGAGTTTTTCATCGTTTATACGATCCACGTCTGCGTTGTGCGTAAACAAGTGCGGGGTACCTTCTTCAATTCCATCAGCTTCAGTCTCACGCGCAAGAATAAGCGACACATGGGTGTGATCCCACGCGCTCGTGCGTATCGCCGTCAGAAGGTCGAGAAAGTTCGCATCTTCTTGGCGATGCTGTTCGGACAAGTAGCAGACAAGCGGATTGAGTGCGCGCCATGCGGGAGACTCGAACGCAAACGAGGGCGCACGTCCGCCCTTGGTAATTGGCGGGAGCTGAAAGAAGTCACCTACCAAAATCACCTGCATGCCACCAAAGGGTTCTTCGCGTCTGCGCACCGCGCGCGCCACCGCATCCACCATAGTGAGCACTTCGCTTGAAAGCATCGACACCTCATCGATGATGAGCACACTCGTGCGCTCGATACGCTTCGCCACGTGTTCTTTCTGCGCAATGCGCTCGAGCAAGTCAGCGGACACACGTTCCGCAATACCAATCCCGCTCCACGAATGAATCGTCATGCCGTGAATGTGTGTGGCGGCAATGCCGGTCGATGCGGTGATAGCGGGCTCAATGGCGTGCGCACGCAGCCAATTCACATACTCCGTAATGGTGTGCGTCTTTCCGCTTCCCGGCTCTCCCGTCAAAAATACATTCGCGCCCGTCTTTAGAATTTGGAGCGCGTCGTGCTGTGTCATCGCCTCATACTACAGGACGCCCTCGCGGGCGTCCTGTAGAGAACCTTTGGTAAGCCTGGGTTAGACCTGGACTGAGTAGGACTCAGTATCAAGTGCGCCCGCCTCATCCAGAAGCGCGCGTACATCAACCGTCTCATCAGCGTAGGCGGATACGAGAATATCACCCGCCTCAACACGGTCGGCGTAGCGCTTCGCGTTTTCTTCTCCTACGCCCATGTTGGCAAGTGCGCCGATAAGGCCGCCTGCTGCGGCGCCTGTAAGCGCACCTGCCGCAGTCGTACCCACCGCGCCCGTAAGCCCCAGTGCGACGGCAAGCGGTCCGGCCGCAAACAACGGACCAACGACGGGGATAATGCCCGCGACGGCTGCGATACCGGCGATGGCACCAAGTGCGCCGCCGATAGCCGCACCTTTTGTTGCGCCTTCAACCGGAGTGTCGCTCGCTACATCGCCCGCATGTATTTCATGCACATCACCTTCGGTGTTTTTGTAGAGATAGGAAATATCGCTCGAGGGCACTCCCAGCTCATTGTGAATGCGATTGATCGCTTTCTCCGCATCTTCGCGCGCACCAAATACGCCAATGGTGAATTTTTTCATGTGAGTATTGCTATTCGTAACTGCTGCTAGCAGTCACTTATAGCTCACCACGCATGAAGTCTGTATTAAACCGGATGCGGTATGTCCGTGATGATGAATGTAAATCGATACGATTCCGGAGTAATGGCGCTGGTCGTCGTGCGCGAGGGTGCGACCTCAGTGAGTACGATGGACTCCGCTTCGGTCGTCATAGCTTTGCCAAGCGTAAACTCAATCATGCTCGTACCCATTCCGCTCACCACTTCTGCGCGCACGCGCACGGTGCCGGCCTGGATACACTGCACGTTTGCCGGACAGCGACTGTCTTCAATGATCGCTTTAGGCGTAATGGTGACGCCAAGCGCGGACGCCCCCTTCCCCATACTCGTTTCAATAGTCGCTTCGGAGCGTGCGGGGGTCGGGGTCGTAGGCGTCGCGTGTTCCTCATAGCGCGTGATGCGCCATGCCGCGCCTTGTTTCTGAAGTGCGAGCGAGACAGGAACACGCACGTCTTCTCCCGCGCTTGCGCCGTACACCACCGCTCCCTCAACTGCGTAAAGGTCATCAGCCACTTCCGTCACATTCGTAATTTCAATGCGCTTAGGTGCAGGACTCGAAGTGAG
>CAYIKA010000001.1:0-4636 GCA_964363905.1 uncultured Candidatus Saccharibacteria bacterium | reverse complement strand
ATTCTCAGTTTGGTACTCATAAGTGAAGTATATGACGCGTATGCGTCCTCGTTATTACGCGGCACGTGCGTGCGACCGGCGAGCAATCAGTCGCACGATTGCCTTGCGTACCTCTTCGACCACCACAATCGGGAGCGCGCCGATGATGATGTACTGCCACTCGGTCGCGGACAGCGGCACCGTATGCAGCAACATGTGGCCAAACGGGTGATACACCGCAAACATCTGGAGCACTATCACAAGCAGTGTCGCACCGATAAGGTAGGGATTACCAAACGGGTTCATGGCAAACACGGAACGATCTTCTGAACGACAGTTCCAGGCGTTCAACCACTGCAACACTGCGAGAAGCGTCATCGATATGGTAAGTGCCTTCGGAAGACCCGCAGGTAGGAACATGCCGAACAAGAACAGGGTCGTGGTGGCCATCACGAGCGCCATGAGAAGCATGCGCACGCCCATGAGTTTTGTGATGAGGTAGCGGCCCGGACGCACGAATTTTTTCTTCAAAAGATTTTTCTCCTGCGGTTCCATCGCAAGCGCAACGTCGAGGAACCCGTCAGTCACAAAGTTCAACCAAATGATCTGCGCCGGAAGCACCGGGAGCGGATAGCTCGCCACAAGCGCGCCAGCAATCGTGAGCGTCTCGCCCAAAGAAGTCGAGAACAGATACAACACTACGCGCTCGATGTTTTTATAAATATTTCTTCCCTCTTCGACTGCCGCTACGATAGAGCCGAAGTTATCGTCCAGAAGAACGATGTCTGCCGCTTCTTTGGCCACCTCGGTACCAATCTTCCCCATCGCCACCCCCAGGTCGGCCGCGACCAGGGACGGCGCATCGTTGATGCCATCACCGGTCATCGCCACCGTTTCGCCGTGCGCACGGTACGCCTGGATGATGCGCAGTTTATGTTCAGGAGTAACGCGCGCAAACACTGTGACGCCCGAAAGCCTGCTCGCGAGTGCTTCGTCCGAAAGCGCGTCTATTTCTGTACCCGTGAGCACCCCATCCCCTTCCGTATAGATGCCGGCCTCGCGCGCAATCGCACGCGCAGTCTCGACATGGTCCCCGGTGATCATCGCCACCTTGATGCCCGCGTTTCGCGCGCGCATAAGCGCGTCGGGCACCTCTGCCTTGAGACCGTCTTTCATACCAAAGAACCCAACAAACGTAAGCGCACGCACGTCGCTTGCCGCAAGTGTGCTCCCTGCAGGGTCACGCTCGGCAAACGCGAGCACCCTTAGGCCTTCGCCCGACAAGAGAAGCATGCGTCCCTCGAGTTCCTGACGCTTTTCGTCTGTGAGCGTTACCACCTGTCCGCCTTCATACAGGTGCGTTGATTGCGCAAGCAAGTATTCGGGTGCGCCGGTCACCGAAAGTTTGTGTGTACCTGCATCCTTGTACACGGCGGCATGGAAGCGCTGCTCCGAAGAAAACGGCAATTCCGCAATCACCGGTGACTCGCGCTCAAGGGTTTCTTTCTCAAATCCAATCTTGCGCGCAAATACGATGAGCGCGGCCTCGGTGGGGTCCCCCGCAACCCTCCAGCGATGTGCACGATCGTCATACGCGACGCGCGCACCTGCAGTGTACGCGGCGGTCTTACCAGCCAAGAGCAGTTCGACATGATTGAGAGGTACGACAACGTCCCCCTCAAGCGAGACATCACCCTCCGGAACATACCCGTTACCGCTCACATCAAAAATTTTTCCATCGATGTATACCTTCTGCACCACCATTTCATTTTTTGTGATGGTGCCGGTCTTATCGACCGCAATCACGCTTGCCTGCCCCAACGCTTCAACGGCCTGCAAATTTTTCACCAGTGCGTTTCGCTTTGACATGCGCCACACACCCGACGCAAGTACCAAGGTGAGCACAATGGGCAGCCCTTCCGGAATAATCGAAACCGCGAGCGTAACTACGGTCGCAAACATCGAAGCGACACCGTGTCCCATGAAGATACCGATCGCAAACAACGTCGTACTCACGAGCGCTACCACGCCGATGATGAGGTGCGAGAGGCGACGAATAGTCGCCTGAAGCGGAATCTCGGTCGCGACGCCCGCGAGCTCTTTAGCAACCGTACCAAGCACCGTGCGCAGTCCCGTTGCGACCACAACTGCCTCTGCACTTCCCGCGACCGTATTCGTGCCCTTGAACACCATGTTCACCTGGTCACCCACCACAAGGTCCGTGTCAGCCAAAACCTGCGCATCTTTCTCGACTGGTTCTGATTCTCCCGTGAGCGCCGACTCGTCTACACGCAGTCCGCGCCCCGAAAGAATGCGCGCATCCGCCGCAACTTTTTCTCCCTCAGCCAGAAGCAAGATATCTCCCGCTACGACTTCAGTATCAGGAATCAACATCTCTACTCCATCGCGACGCACGGTGGCGCTTGTGGCCGCAAATGTTTTGAGTGCGTTGAGGGTATTCTGCGCACGTCCTTCCTGAATGGTGCCGACCACTGCGTTGAAAATAAGTATCGCGAGCACTATGTACGCGTCGACCGGCTCCTCAGTGAAATAAATAATTGCCGCAGCACCAAGGAGAAGATAAATAAGCGGACTCGCGAACTGTCCGAGAAATAGCAGGAAGATGCCTTTTGATTTTTTGGTCGGCAGTGCGTTGGCACCGTCCGCCACAAGCCGAAGCGAAGCTTCCCTCGAGGTCAGTCCCCGCTCGGGAGTATTAAATGCCTCCTGTACCTTTGCTACCGGAGTGGCGTACCACCGAGAGTTATCCATATATAGGTATTGTCGCGTATGAGGGGGCGCAAATCTAGCGGTTGGGCCATAATAGCCTGGTAACTGGATGATTCTGGACCGTATTTGACATTTGACAACATTTGGTATACAATATATATCTATGCACTCTATTTTCACCGCTGTTCTCCGCACCGTACATTCGGCGCGTATTCGTTTTATAAAACTCTGGCGCCGTTACCGCGGCCTCAAAATGTGGCAGCAGATCGCGATAGCGGTCGTCTTGGTCGCGCTTATCGTCGGCCTTATTACCCTTTTGAATAGCGGCAAAAAGGAAGACTCTACCGATCAGCTGCGCACCGTCACGCTTTCAAGCGTCGGTGAACTATCCGGCACGGGCGGCGGCGTGGGCGTCATTGGTACGGTTCGTTCCGTCACCGAAGCCAACATTCTCGCGCAGACCGGCGGCACCGTTCGTAGCGTAAACACCAGCGTCGGTGCATCGGTACCTGCAGGCTTTGCGATTGCGAGCCTTGAGAACGCAAGCGAGCGCGCTTCTGTCCTTCAGGCCGAAGGCGCCTACGACGCCGCGATCGCATCACGCAACGCCGTCTCTCCCAAGGACTCTGCGTCCGAGGCGAGGAACACCTACCGCAACGCATTTACTGCGCTTGATACGACCCTTGAGACCCAGGTGGATCTTTTCTTCGGCAGCGCCACGGCTGTTGGTCCTCGCCTTCTCATCAACGGGGATTTCAACAAACTCTCCCGCGAACGCAAAGACGTCGAGAGTCTACGAAGCGCATGGCGTGCAAACGTCGCTACCTCCGACAGTCGCGACCCTGACACCCTTCTCACGGAAGCAGAAACAAAGCTCCGCCAGGTTTCTACCTTCTTGAACGATCTTGCAACTGAGGCCAACAAACAGGACTCGAACGCAACCGCTACACAACTCGCGGGTCTCGCGTCCGCACGCGCCACGGTAAACGCGCAGCTCGCTGCAGTTGCGTCAGCACGCGCAGGCTACCGTGCAGGTTCCACCACGTCGACCGCAAGCGTTGATGCAGGCGTAAAGTCTGCACTCGGCTCACTCCGCGCTGCACAGGCGCAACTCGAGAAGACCATCATCCGCGCCCCTATCGCGGGCCAGGTGAACTTCCTCCCTATTCGCGTAGGTGACTATGTGACCGCATTCACCCACACCGCAACCGTTGCACAGAACGGTGCACTCGAAATCGTGAGCTACGTAAGCGAGAGCGATCGTGACCTTCTCGCAGTTGGGAGCAAGGTAACGATCGAAGACAAGTATCAGGGTGTCGTCACTTCGATTGCCCCTGCACTTGATCCAAACACCAAGCAGATCGAAATTCACATCGCCCTTTCTGGTGCGAGCGAAATCGTGAACGGTCAGTCGGTACGCATCACGCTTCCGGGCGCGGCAAAGGCCGTTGCCGTAGCTGACGCACCGAGTGGTCCGCTTCTCCTTCCGCTCACCGCACTCAAGCTCACCCCTTCTGCACGCGTGGTGTTCTCGCTTGGCGAGGACGGTCGTCTTGTCGCCCACCCGGTTGAAATCCGTGACGTACGCGGTGACCGCATCGAAGTCATGACCGCACTTCCTGCAGATCTGCGCATCGTCGCAGACGCACGCGGACTTTCTGAAGGTCAGAAAGTAAACGTCGCAACGGAAGCAGCACAGTAATAGTCAGGGAGTAATTCTTAATTCCTATGACAAAATTCTGGAGCTTCTTCCTCAACAAGCACCACTTCACGCTGTTCCTCATGATCGTGCTTCTCGGCAGTGGTCTCTACGCCGTGTCCGCGATTCCAAAGGAATCGACACCTGACATCGCAATTCCGCTCGGCGTCGTATCGACGGTTCTTCCGGGCGCGAGTTCTGCAGACGTGGAGCGTCTTATCACCGACA